>NZ_VRVG01000046.1:0-37749 GCF_008040085.1 Methylobacterium sp. WL7
TTCAGGAGAGCGCCATGCCCGAGCCCGCCCGCCCTGCCTTCCGGGCCCCGTCCTGAGCGTCGCCCGGGACCGGTTCATGCAGCTCGACCGCCGTCTCCTGCTCGCAGGCTTGAGCACAGCTCTCGGCCTGCGCGCGGCCAAGTCCCAAGAAAGGCCGCCGGAGCCGGCGCCCGGCGAGGCGATCCGGGCGCTGCCGCGCTCGCTGCCCGGGGCGGACCTGCAGGTGATCGACCTGTGGCCCGGTGAGCCTCCGGGGGGTGGCAGCGGGCCCGATCCGGATGGATACCGCTATGTCGAGGGCCGGTCGGGCGACGTCACCCGGGTGGCCAAGCCATGCCTGCTGGCGATGCGGCCGGCCAATCCCAACGGTGCGGCGATCATCGTGGCGGCCGGCGGCGGCTACCAGTTCATCGCGCTCGGCAACGAGGGCGTGCCGGTCGGGCGCGTCCTCAACGCAGCGGGGATCACAGTCTTCCTGCTGGTCTATCGTCTGCCCGCGGAGGGCTGGGGCGCAGGCCCAGACGCACCGCGGCAGGACGCGCAGCGGGCGCTGCGGCTGGTGCGGGCGCGGGGCTCGGAATACGGGATCGACCCCGCCCGGGTCGGCGTGCTGGGCTTTTCCGCGGGCGGCCACCTGATGGGCGAGACCGCGGTCGGCACCGCCAGCGACCTTTACACCCCGGTGGACGAGGCCGACGCGCAGCCGGTGCGCCCGGTCCTGGCCGGGCTGATCTATCCTGTCATCACCATGGGTAAGCCGTTCGACGGCACCGCGACGCGACGGATCCTGGTCGGCGACGAGGTCACCCCGCTCGAGATGAAGACCTACTCGGTGGACCTCCAGGTCGGGCCGCAGACGCCCCCGACCTTCCTGGTCCAGGCGATCGACGACCCGGTGGCGGTGGCCGACCATCCGCTGCTGATGTTCGCGGCCTTGCGGAGGGCGCGGGTGCCGGCCGAGTTGCACCTGTTCGAGCGCGGTGGGCACGGATTCGGGCTCGGCGCCCCGGGCACGCCGGCCGCCGCCTGGCCCGGCCTGTTCCTGGCCTGGATCCGGCTGCACGGCTTCCTGAACCGGTGAGCCGAGGATCAGTCCGCGCGCAGCCGGGGAAGCTTGGCGACCTTGGGGCGGTTGGTCCGGAACTGGCCGCGCTCCACCGCCACGAACACGACGATGACGATGGCGACGATGCTGAGCCACCAGATCGCCGTGAGGCCAACACCCAGGCAGGCGACCGTGAAGGCGGCGGAGAAGCACCCCATCGCTCCCGGGATCAGGGCCGGGATGTCCCGGCCGGCCCGGCGGATCGAGGCGTAGAGCGCGAAGGCGGCGGCCAGCGCACCCACGATCCCGAGTTCGTACCAGAACTCGAACAGGGCCGTGGTCGGCGCGTTCAGCGGCAGCATGCCGACTAGGCGCCCGCGCAGCGCCGTCTCGAAGCCGTGGCCGGTGATCAGCCGCACCGGATCGGTGGTCACCACCTTCTGCCAGCTCTTCAATGACAGCACTGCAGGCGAGAGCGGCCCGAACAACACCGCGCCGATCGGCCGGGCGAGGAACGGCAGTAGCGGCGCTACGGCGAGCAGCGCGGCCGACAGGGTCGCGGTCAGCATCACGCCGAGCTTGGGGCGGTAGCTCGTCACCGCGAAGGCCAGCGCGCCGACCGCCAGGGCGGCGATCTGGGTGGCGTCCGGCTGGACCGTCAGCGCCAGGGCGACCAGCAGGGCGAGTCCGAGCGCCTCGCGGTCGCGCCGCCGGGACCGCAGCCAGGCGAGCCCCGGCCAGACCAGCAGGATCAGCAGGATCAGGCCGCGGTCGAGTGCCCCGTCGTCGTCGATGCCGGGCGGAGCCATGTGCGCCCCGAACAGCCCCAGCACGATCGCCACGATCGCGCCCGCGACGAGCCCGAGCGGCAGCAGGTAGAGATTGGCCGAGCGCATCCGGTCCGGCAGGGCGAAATAGCCGAGCAGCGCCAACCCGATCGTCGCAGCGAGGTTGGCCAGACGCTCCACGGCCGGGCCGAGGAACGGCGTCCAGGTCAGCGACAGCACCGACCACAGCACCACCAGCATGCCGGCCAGGAAGGCCGGCGCCGTGAGCAGCCGGGACACGCCCGGCCGGACCGGCCGCTGGCGCCGGTCGATCGCGCTGGCGATGATCAGCAGCACCACGGCGATCGGCGCCAGGATCACGGTGGCGCGGCGGGCGACCTGCGCCAGCACCGGCAGGATGACGAACAGGCCGAAGAAGCCGACGCGCCGCAGCAGGGCGGCGGCGTCGAGCGCCGGATCGATCGTGGGGGAGTTCGACGCCCGCGGCATCTTGCGCCTTCTCTCGGACCGAGACGGCCGGATCACGCTCGATACGCAAGCTCCGCGCAAGCCGCTGTAGACCCTGAGCAACACTCCCGGGTCAGCGCGCTGCGCCGGTGGCGGCTCAAGCCGTCCGGGTCGCAGTCCGCGGACGCCGCCGGACGAACCGCAGGCCGACATCCGAGAGCACGCGCCAGCCGCCCCAGGCGGCCAGGAACCCGATCAGGCCGGCGGCGAGGCCGTCCGCATTGGTCGGCACAGCCGGGCTGAAATCCTGGTAGGCGGCCTGCGCCACCGGCACGTCGGGGTCGCGCAGCATCGCCACCACCTTGCCGAGCGGGCTCGTCGCCGAGGCGAGGGCCTGCTGCTGGGCGCTCAGCCGGGCGAGCCGGGCGATGTCGGACTGGGCGGCCTCGCCGCGCCGGGCCACCAGCTGATCGGGGTTGGTGCGCAGCCGGTCGACCGCGCCGTCGCGGGTGGTGCCGGAGGCCTGCGCGTCCGATTCGAGCACCGCCACCTGGCGGCGCAGCTCGTCCACCGCGCCGCCGAGGCGCTGCGCATATTGCTGCGCGAATTCGGGGGCCTGGGCGGCGATCACCCCGCCGAGCAGGCCGAGGGCGAGGCCGAGAGTGCGGAACACGCGGAACACGTCAGACCCTCCGGGTCGGAGACAGGGCACGGCACAGAGAGCATGGCTGCGGCCGAGAATCTAACGATCTGGCAGCGAAAAAATCAGGCCGGCAGGGTCAGAAGGCCGGCCTGGCCGTCGGCGCAGCCGAACAGCACGCGGTTGCCGCGCGCGTCCCAGGCGAGCGCCGTGATCCCGCTGCCCGGCACGGCGCGCCGCACCAGCAGCTCGGAGGCGTCGGTGAAGCGCACCAGCAGGATGCAGCCATCCTCGTAGCCCACCGCCAGGACCGGCGCCTTTGGGTGGAACGCGACCCGCGTGACCCGGGCGGGGCGGACACCGCATTCCCGCGGCGCCTTGCCCGTGGGGCCTTCCTTCGAATCGAACGGCCAGACGATCGCGGCCTCGGCGCCTCCGGTGGCGAGCCAGTGCCCATCGGAGGACCAGGACACGGAGCGGACCTTGCCGGGATAGCCCGACATCCGCATGTGGCCGCGATCCGGCTGCAGGCGCCAGCCGTGCAGCGCGTTCTCCTGCATGGTCGAGACCACGAAGCGGCCGTCCGGAGACCACGTGACGTCGATATGCGACCCCTTCCAGGTCACGACCTCGGCGGGCGTCTCGAGATTCGGAAACCAGAGGCTGACGCCGTTGTAGTGGGCGACGCCGAGCCGGTAGCCCTTCGGGGCGAAGACCAGCCCCCGGGCCGTCGAGGGCGCCGTGAAGCTGCGCTCCCGGCCCTTGGCGTCCCGGGCCACCACCGCACGACCGGCCGACCAGGCCACGGCACCGTCCGGATGGAGCGCGAGGGCGTCGATCCAGGCACCGCCCTTGGCCGCGCCGAGCTCCTGCACGGCGCCTCCGGCCCGGATCTCGACGACCCGGCCGTCGTCGCCGCCGGTGACCAGGCGGTCGCCGCTCCCGGCCGCGACCAGGATCCCGCTGTCGGGATGGGCGGCGATCCGGGTCACCGCGTCCCCCTGCAGGAGGACCACGGTGCCGTCGCCGAGCGCCAGGGCCGGGGCATCCTTCAGGAACTGCGCCGCGACCACGTGGGCGCCCGCCTCGAGCGGCGCGACGTGGTCGGTGAGGGAGGGATGGCTGACGGAATCGCTCATGGAGACTCGACCTTCGTGGTCCTCTGGCCGGCGCGCAGGACCAGGAACGCGGTGATCAGCGCGAGCACCCCAGAGACCGCCGCCGGCGCGATCAGGGCGTAGAGGGCGAACGCATCGTAGGCCAGCGCCCCCAGGAAGGCGCCCAGCAGCAGGGACAACCAGACCAGCCCGTCGCCGATCCATCCGAACGGGTCGCCCGTGCGGGTCAGCGCCCGGGCGATCTTCTGGCCCAGGCTGAACAGGGCGCCGGTGACGAAGGTAGTTCCGGCCCGAAAGCCCTGCACCTGCGCCAGCACGGCGTTCTGCGTCCCCATGGCGACCGCCACGAAGAACGCGGCGAGGCCCAGCTCGGGGGAGGCGAGGCCCAAGGCCAGGCCGCCGAGGATCAGAAGGGATTCGTAGGCCAGCACCACCGGGGTGGTCCAGCGCGACGGCACCAGGATCGCCAGGCCGCTGCCCAGGACCGAGCCGGTGAGAAAGGCCACGAGCAGGATCGCCGGCAGCAGCATCTTGTGCAGCTTCGCCTCGGCGCCGAAGACCGCCAACTGCGTGGTGTTGCCGCTCATGAACGAGGTGTAGAGGCCGCCGAGCCGCACGAAGCCCAGCGCGTCGACGTATCCGGCGAGGCCCGTGAGGAGCAGGCCGGTGCCCAACTGCCAGGAGCGGTTCACGGATCAGCCCTCCCGCGGCATCCCGGTAACGCCCCATTAACCATTTCGGCCGCTCCGTTCATCTGCGCAGGGGCGGGGTTAACGGGCCGTGCACCAAGTCCGGGCAATTCGATGCAATCACGGCGAACGCCGGGGCGCAGGGGCCCGTTGCTCCTTCGATCCGGCACGGGGCTCCAGCGCCCCCGCCGGGTGAGTGGGAGTTGCGTCATGATGCCGTTCGTCGCCACCTTCGCCTGCCCGTCCATGCCCGCCCTCGATTCGGCTGCCGCCACCATCCTGGTGGTCGAGGACGAGCCGACCGTCTGCGAGCTGGCGGCCGAAGCGCTTCTCGAAGAAGGGTATCGGGTGCTCACCGCCGCGGACGCCTGGGAGGCCGAAGCGATCCTGGCACGGGAGAGCGTGGATATGCTCTTCACCGATATCGACCTGGCCCGCAACACGAACGGCCTCGCACTCGCACGCCGGGCCCGCAGCTTCTGCCCCGACCTGCCCGTCATCTACACGTCCGGCGGGCGGGCCTGCCTGTCACCCGCCGACGCCGTCTCCGAGTCAGTGTTCGTCCCGAAGCCGTACCGTCCCAGCCAGCTCGTGGCGCTCACGAACGACATCCTGCGCGCTGCGCACCATCCCCATCACGCCTGACCCCGACCTCCAAAGGATTCCCGCCATGCGGCCCCCTCTGTTCGCGACCGGTCTCGCCCTCGCCCTCTCGGCCGCCGCCGTGCCGGCCCGGGCCGCGTGCGACGTGAAGGGCGCCCAGATCGAAGAGGGGATCGCCGCCAAGAAGGAATTGCGCGAGGACGCCAACGCCCAGACGGTGCGCGACCTGCGCACGCTGCGCGACGCGGCGATCGTGCTGGAGACCTACAAGTTCCCCGGTGAGTGCGAGGTGCTGCTCGGCATCGCCAAGTCTCTGCTCTCCAACCCCGACAAGACGATCGTGCAGGGCGGCAACACCGACGAGGACGAGGCCGAGAGCCTGGTCGAGGCCCGTGAGCCCAAAGCGAAGATCCCGGCGGACGAGAAGGCGCCGGCTCCGAAGACGGCCCCGAAGGCAAATTGAGGCCGGGGGGACACCCCGCGCAACAGCTATCGACGTTCCCCCTCCGACGACTCACCTCGTCCTGACGTGTGAGCGCAGCGGGCACCTCAGCATGAGGGCGCGGGTAGGATTTAGCGCGGCTGCCCGGGCGGATTCGGTATATCGGTCAGCAACAGCGCTTTGACCAAACCTCCTACCGTTCCTCCGCAGCGCTCGCCCCGGCCTTGGCCCGGGCCAGAGCGCGGCCGAGCTTGGCGGCGATCTGCGCGCGCAGGATGTCGGCCATCTCGATGTCTACCAGGCGCCAGCTGAAGCCGCGCAGACGGAGTCGGATACGGTTGCGCTCGGCCCGGGGGCCCTCGGGCGGGACCGGAATGACCACGGCCCGGAACCCGCGCATCTCCAGGGCGGCGTAATAGGGCAGGAGCCGTCCGGCATTCCGGATCGCCAGACCCTCCGGCTTCAGGCTGGCGGGACGCTCGATGTCGAGCTTGTCGGGCCAGCCGTTATCGAGCAGGTCCAGCACCGTCTCGGGCGTGACCAGGGTCTCGGCCAGCGCCAGCGCCAAGCCGTACGCGACGTCGTTGAGGCGTTGCCGGTCGCGGGGCTCCAGGTCCAGGTCCGTGTCGGAAGCGGTGCGCACCGCCGCCGTGATCTGGCGGACCAGGGACAGCCGGAGGGTCCGGAAGTTCACGTGGCCTTCGATGTAGGCCACGTCGTGCCGGCGCACGGCCTGGGCCAGGTCGTAGAGCGACCAGAGCGGGCTCACCGTGAAGGCGAGCCACGCCAGCGCCAGCGCCAACGGGATCGCGAGCCAGCGCACCACCCTACCATCCCCCCCGGGACGTCACGGCTGCGCCGGCGCGGTCGCACCGGTCCCGGCCGCCCAGCCGTCGAGCCCGGAGAAGGCCGCGACCACACCCTCGTAGACCGGGCGCTTGAACGGCACGATCAGGTTCGGCAGCTCGGAGAACCGCGCCCAGCGCCACGCGTCGAACTCGGCCTTGTGGGCGCCGCCGCCGGGGGTCAGCACGTCGATCACGTCCTCGCTGCCGAGGAAGCCGTAGGCGAACCACTTCTGGGTCTGGCCGCGATAGCGCCCCTTCCAGGCCTGCTTCATCACCGCCGGGGGCAGGTCGTAGGTGAGCCAGTCCGGGATCTCGCCGAGCAGGCGGATCGCGTCGGGCGGCACGTTGGTTTCCTCGTAGAGTTCCCGGCGGGCTGCCGTCTCGGGATCCTCGCCGGGATCGATACCGCCCTGCGGCATCTGCCACATGTACGGGCCGGCGACGTGCTCCGGCCCGGCATCCTTGGTCCGGCGCCCGACGAAGACGCCGCCCGAAGGCGCGATCAGCGCGACGCCCACGCAGGGGCGGTAGGGCAGCGCGGCGCCCGAGTCGGAATCTGTGGTCATCGCGGGCGACCATAGGTCAGGCGCAAGTCGCGCGGCAACGGCGGCGGCGGCGAAAGCGCGGCCGGGACGCCGTCAATTCGCCGTGCTGACCCGCTTCTCCACCGCCCCGCGCAGCGCCACGCTCGCCGGCACCAGACGGATGCCGCGGGTGTCGAGGTCCCGGGCCCAGCGCGCGATCCGGTCGACGCCGAGCGCCGAGCCGCCGGCCGTCACAAGGGCGAATCCGGTGGCGCGGGCCCGCGCCTCGGCCTGGCCGAGCGCCGCATCGATGGCGTCGGCCCGCGGCACAGCGTCGAGGACGATCTCCGCCCGGGCGACCGGGGTGCGGCTCTTGTTGGCGAAGGTCGGCTTCGGCCCGGTCCCGTCGTCGAGGAAGCCGAGGCCGCGGGCACCGATCTCGCGCAGGATCGGATCGAAGGCCGGGTCGGCCATCATCTTCGAGCCCATGTAGTTCGCCACGCCGACATAGCCGGGGAAGCGGGCCAGCGACCATGCGAGGCGGTCGGCGTTCTCGACGCCCTTGAGGGCGGTTAGCAGCGTCTGGGGCCCGGGATCGCTATCGGGATAGTCGAACGGCTCCATGGGCAATTGGAGGAAGACCTCGTGGCCGGCATCCCGCGCCCGGGCGGCGGCGCGCTCCGCCTCGCCGCCATAGGGCAGGAACGCGAGGCTCACGGCGGGCGGCAGGCGCACGGTGGCGCCCGCGGTCGCCGCCTGGCCGACGCCGAGGCCCGTGATCAGGATCGCGATGCGGGGCCCGGTGCCGGGCTCCTCGACCCGGGCATAGACGTCGAGGGCGCGAATCCGGCCTTCGCCGACCTTCGGCATCGTGCCGTGGCGGCCCTGCTCACTGATGCGTGCATCCGGCGCCGGAGCGAGCCGGGGCGCGCTCGGCGGCGGCACGCGGATCACCACGGCCTCGCTCGGGCTGGACCCCGGCGGTCGCACCACCGTGACGCCCGACGCGGTCTCGATCTCCTCGGCGGTGCGCTGCTGTGCGCCGCCCGCGTTGACCACCACCACGCCCTGCGGTTCCGGGGCGGTCGCGACCGGGGCGGCCAGAGGCCGGGAGACCGGCTCGCGCACCGTGATCGCGACCTCGACGCGCGGTTCGCCGCCTCGGGAATCCCCGAGGGCGAGCACGAGCCCGCAGGATGCCAGCATGGCGCCGGCGAGCGCCCCCGCGGCGATCCTCGGCCAGCGCAGCGGCGCGACGAGGCGTGCGAACCGACCCTGGGGCCGCTCCGGCGCCTGCGCCTCCGGCACCCCGAGGGGGCGCGTGAGGATATCGTCGGTGGACTCGGTCAAGCGGCACTCGATGCGGAATCGCGTCCCACGCCCGATAGCAGCGGCGCGAATCCCATCACGTATTGCCCGTCGGTATGGTTAATCTTCCGCTAACATCGCTGTTCGACACGAAAAACCCCGCCCGGCTGGCCTGCCGGGCGGGGTGTTTTGGTCTTGGTCGGTGAACAGAAATCAGTTCGGCAGGCTGGGCTTCTGCTGCTGGGCGGGGGTGCCGCTGTTGGCGGCGCCCTTCTGGATGCCGTGCAGGAAGTCGATGGCCGACAGGAGCTGCTTGTCCTTGGCGGGGTCCGGCGGGATGTAGGCGGAGGAACCGCCGCGCTCGTCGGTATCCTTCTGCTTCAGGTGGCCCTTCAGCCCGGCCTCGCCCTTGGTCTCGTCCTTGCCCTTCAGCTCGTCGGGCACGTCCTGCAGAACCTCGATGTCGGGCTCGATGCCCTTGGCCTGGATCGAGCGGCCCGACGGCGTGTAGTAGCGCGCCGTGGTCAGCCGCAGGGCGCCGGAGCCGCCGAGCGGAATGATCGACTGCACCGAGCCCTTGCCGAAGGAGCGCGTGCCCATGATGGTCGCGCGCTTGTGGTCCTGCAGGGCGCCGGCCACGATCTCGGAGGCCGAGGCCGAGCCGCCGTTGACCAGCACCACCACCGGCTTGCCCTTGGTCAGGTCGCCGGCCTTGGCCGAGAACCGCTGGGTCTCGTCCGGGTTGCGGCCGCGGGTTGAGACGATCTCGCCGCGGTCGAGGAAGCCGTCCGAGACCATCACGGCCTGGTCGAGCAGGCCGCCCGGGTTGTTGCGTAGGTCGACCACGTAGCCTTTGAGCTTGTCGGCCCCGATCTCGCTCGAGAGCTTGTCGATCGCCGCCCGCATGCCGTCGAAGGTCTGCTCGTTGAACTGGGTCAGGCGGATGTAGGCGACGTCGCCGCCCTCCACCTTCGAGCGCACCGGCTTGATCTTGATCACGTCGCGGGTGAGCGTGACGTCGATCGGGTCCTTCGACTCCTTGCGGGAGATCTTGAGCTTCACGGCCGAGTTCACCGGGCCGCGCATCTTGTCGACCGCCTGGTTCAGGGTCAGGCCCTGGACCTGGTCGTCGTCGATCTGGGTGATGATGTCGTTGGCCAGCAGGCCCGCCTTGGCGGCGGGAGTGTCGTCGATCGGCGTGACGACCTTGATCAGGCCGTCCTCCATGGTGACCTCGATGCCAAGCCCGCCGAACTCGCCGCGGGTGGTGGTCTGCATGTCACGGAACGCCTTGGCGTCCATGTAGCTCGAATGCGGGTCGAGCGAGGTCAGCATGCCGTTGACGGCCGCCTCGATCATCTTCGATTCGTCGGGCTTCTCGACGTAGTCGGTGCGGACCTTCTCGAAGACGTCGCCGAACAGGCTCAGCTGGCGATAGGTCTCGGCGGAAGCGGCCACGGCCCGCGGTCCCGACAGGAAGTCGGTCTGGGTCGCCACCATGGAGGTGCCGGCACCCAGGAAGGCGCCGAGCATGATCAGGGACGTCTTGCGCATCAGCCGCGAACCTTCTCGCCAAGTATCTTGTCACTGGGGCTCTTCGCCCACCACGGCTCCGGATCGACGGAGCCGCCGTCCTTCTTGAACTCGACGTACAGCGATGGATCGCCCTCGGACCCCGACGGGCCCGCGCCACCCTCGCCCATGCTGCCCACCGGCTCACCCGCAAGAACGAACTGGCCGACCTCTACGCTAATCTGATCCATCCCCGCCAGCAGAAGATAGTAGCCGTCGCCCGCGTCGATGATCAAGAGACGCCCATAGGACCGGAACGGCCCCGCGAACTTGACCCAGCCGTCGGCCGGGGAGGAGACCAGCGCCTTCCGCCGCGTCGTGAAGGAGACGCCCCGGGTGATCCCGCCGTTGCCGTCGGGTTGGTTGAAGCCCCGCGCCAGCCGCCCGCTCACCGGCCGCGGCACTTCGCCCCGCGCCTCCGCGAAATGCACCTTCGGGGCCAGGCGCGCCGGATCCCGGAATCCGGCCGCGGCGAAACGTTCCTGCGTCACCCGGGCCTCGCGCTCGGCGGCCGCCTTGGCCTCGTCGGCGGAACGCCGGGTCGCGGCGACCTCGGCCTCGGTGCGGTCGAGCAGGTCCTTGAGGGATTTCGCCTGGGCCCCAAGCTCGGCCGCGCGCTTGCGCTCCGCGGTCAGGCCGCTCTCGACCTCCGCCTGCCGGGCGCGCCGGGCGGTGAGGAGCGCCTGCAGGCGCTGCTGTTCCCGGGCCCAGCCGGCGAGGTCGTTGGCCAGCCCCTCCTTGTCCTGCGCGATCAGGCCGCGCAGGCGGATCATCTCGGCGAGGTCCGCGGCCAGGGTGTCGACCTCGCCGCGCAGCTCCGGCACCACGGCGCCGAGCAGCATCGAGGTTCGGATGACCGCCAGCACGTCCTCCGGGCTCACCAGCACGGCCGGCGGCGGGCGGCGGCCCATCCGCTGGAGCGCCGCCAGGATCTCGGCGACGATGCCGCGGCGGGCGTGCAGGGACCGGCGGATCGCGGCCTCGCTCTCGGTCATCGCCTTCAGGCGTTCTTCCAGGCGGCTCAGCCGGTCCTCGGTGGCCTGCGCCTGGCGTCCGGCATCCAGCAGAGCGCTGTCGAGCTTGGCCCGGTCCGAGCCGATGGCGGCGATCTCGCCCTCGAACTGCGAGCGCTGACCTGCGCTGGCGGCCAGCGCATCCTGGACACGCTTGAGATTCTCGGCCCGCCTGTCGCGCTCCTCGTTGGCGCGCTGGATTTTCTCGGATTCCGCGTTCGTTGCCGGATCCTCGGCCCGCGACGGGACCGCCACGCCGGCGATGGCGAGCATCAGGACGGCGCGCAGAGCCGACCTTTGGAACACACCGATCCTGGCACCATCGTCGTTCCGCACGGTGCCCTAGCCCGGCTCGCCGCGATGATACGGGTGGCCGGCCAGAATGGTCAGGCTGCGATAGATCTGTTCCAGGGCGAGCACGCGCACGAGTCCATGGGGCAGGGTGGCGGCCCCGAAGGACAGGATCAACTCCGCCTTCGTCCGAATTGAGGCATCGAGGCCGTCCGGCCCACCGATCGCCACCACCAGGGCCGGCCGGCCGGCGTCGCGCCATCCGGCGATCCGCTCGGCCAGGGCTTCGCTGGCGATGTCCGAGCGGCCGCGCTCTTCGTAGGCCACTAGCACTCCGCCGGGCGGCAGATAGCTCAATAGGGCGGACGCCTCCTCGGCGCAGCGGTCCGGCGCCCGGCGGGCCCGGGATTCCACGATCTCGACGCCGTCGCAGGTGGGGAAGCCGAGGCCGCGGCCGAGCTGTGCAGCGCGGTCGCGATACCGGGACGCGAGCTCACGCTCCGGTCCGGCCTTCAGACGGCCGATCGCTGCCAGGACGAGGCGCACGGGAAGGGGTCTCTTGCTGTGTCCGAAAGGGTTCGACCACGCCTGTCCAATCCCCACCCTCACCCCGAGGGATCCGCGTCAGCGGGCCTCGACGGAGGTTTCCGGGGATCGCCGCGACGCCTGGAGGGCTCCTTCGCGGCGGGTTTGCCGCACCTCAGGATGAGGGGGTGGGCGGGACAGACGTCGCCTCACCGTCATCGCGGGCGCAGCAAAGAGATCCAGCGCGGTGCGCGGTCCTCGAAGGTGGCGCATCACTGGGTTGCTTCGCTGCGCTCGCAACGACGGCGCGGGTCGGCGAACCGCTAGTCCGCCGCTAGTCCGAGCGGGCGGTCCGCGCCCCACATCTTCTCAAGGTTGTAGAACCCGCGCACCTCGGGACGGAAGATGTGCACGAGCACGTCGCCGGCGTCGATCAGGACCCAGTCGCAGGCCGGCATGCCCTCGACCCGGGCGTTGCCGTAGCCACGAGTCTTCATTTCCTGAATGAACTTGTCGGCGATCGAGCCGACATGGCGCTGCGACCGGCCGGACGCGATGATCATCGTGTCGGCCAGCGAGGTCTTCCCCGCCAGGTCGATCGCGATCGTCTCCTCGGCCTTCATCTCGTCGAGGCACGAGAGGGCGAGCGCCTTCAGGTCGTCCGAGCGCGCCATCCCGGGCTCTTCCGGAACGGGGGCGTTGGTGCGGATGGTCTCCGTGTGAATAGTCTCGGGCAGCGTCCTGATTCCTCGTGTTGCCGCGCCGCCCTCTCAGGGCACGCGAACCGGTATGAAATTGGCGGTAACGTGCGGCGATTGCAACTGCGTCGCGCGCGGAGGCCCCGGAGTCCCCCCGCGCCCGTTGCGGATCTCGGTCGACGACAGGGGCGATCGGGGTCCGTGGAGGAACGTCCAGGCCGGCGGCGCGCGCACAGACAGGGTGTGCGCCGCCGCCTCCGGCACCCGGGCCTGCGCCAGCCGATGGGCCGCCCGGGCACTCAGAGGCGTCATCGTGTAGCCGGGCCGGTCGATGATCGCGATGGGGACGAGCCGCGCGATCTCCGCGAAGCCCTTCCAGCGGTGGAAAGTGGCGAGCGAATCCGCCCCCATGATCCAGACGAAGTGCACCCCGGGGCAGCGGCGGGTCAGGTAACGCAGGGTCTGGACCGTGAAGCGCACGCCCAGGGCCGCCTCGATGCCGGTCACAGCGATGCGCGGATGCCGGGCGATGTCGCGGGCCTGCGCGCAGCGCGCTTCCACGGAGGGCAGGGCGATCCGGCTCTTGAGCGGGTTGCCCGGGCTGACCAGCCACCAGACCCGATCCAGCCCGAGCCGCCGCAACGCCGTCACGGTGACGTGGCGGTGGCCGCGATGGGCCGGATTGAAGGATCCGCCGTAGAGGCCGATCCGCATGCCGGGAGCGCTCGGCGGCAGGGTCAGCCGCACGCCGGGACTTCTGGGGCCATCGCCTCGGACGGTATCACGGGCGGATCTGGCCGCTGCCGTGGACCCGGTACTTGAACGTGGTCAGCTGCTCCACGCCCACAGGGCCGCGGGCATGCATCCGACCGGTGGCGATGCCTATCTCGGACCCGAAGCCGAACTCCCCGCCGTCGGCGAACTGGGTCGAGGCGTTGTGGGTGACGATCGCCGAATCGACCTCCGCCAGGAAGCGCGTGGCCTCGGCGCGGTCGCCGGTGATGATCGCGTCGGTGTGATGCGAGCCGTAGGTCTCGATATGCTCGATCGCCGCGTCGATCCCGTCGACCACGCGGGCCGCGATGATCGCGTCGAGATACTCGGTGTGCCAGTCATCCTCGGAGACCGCGGTCACCCGGGAATCCACATTCTGGACCTCGGCATCGCCGCGCACCGCGCAGCCGACGTCGAGCAGGGTGCGAACCAGGGGGGCGAGGTGGGTCGCCGCGCAGGCGCGATCCACCAGCAGCGTCTCGGCCGCGCCGCAGACGCTGGTCCGGCGCATCTTGCTGTTGAGCACCACGGCCAGCGCCATGTCGAGATCCGCCCCGGCCGCGACGTAGACGTGGTTGACGCCGTCGAGATGGGCGAAGACCGGCACCCGCGCCTCGGCCTGGACGCGCTCCACGAGGCCGCGCCCGCCTCGGGGCACGATCACGTCGATGCAACCGTCGAGGCCGCCGAGCATCAGCCCGACCGCGGCACGGTCCCGGGTCGGGACCAGCTGGATCGCGTCGGCCGGCAGGCCAGCCTCGGCCAAGCCCTCGCTCATCGCCTTCGCGATGGCCATGGCACTGCGATGGCTGTCCGAGCCGGCGCGCAGGATCGCGGCGTTGCCGGCCTTGAGGCAGAGTGCGCCGGCATCCGCTGTGACGTTGGGGCGGCTCTCGAAAATCACGCCGATCACGCCGAGCGGCACCGCGATACGCTCGATCAGCAGGCCGTTCGGCCGCTCGATCGCGGCGAGCTGGCGCCCGACCGGATCGGCCAGGGAGCCGACCTTATCGACGGAATCCGCGATCGCCGCGACGCGGCCGGCATCGAGGGCGAGCCGGTCGATCAGGGCGGCGCTCTGGCCGGCCTGGCGGGCGGCGGCGACGTCGCGGGCGTTCTCCCGCAGGATCTCCGCGGCGTTCGCCCGCAGGCGCTCGGCGATGAGCCGGAGGGCCCGGTCCTTCGTCTGGGCCGAGGCGAGCGCCATGCGCCGGCCGGCGACGCGCGCCCGCCGACCGATCGCCGCCATCAATTCCGGCAGGGCATCGGCCTCGGCGAGGTCGGATCTCAGGTTCAGGACGGGCACGCTGGCGTCCTCGGTGTTCGGGGGCCGCAAAACCCGGCCCGACAGGGGGTGAGGCGGTATTTGCACATCGAGCGATGGAGCTACAAGTGCGCCGGCCCACCGAACGTGACAGAGATCACCCGGTTTTCGAGGTGACGATAATTGATCAGAATCAGTCCAGCCTAAAACAACGCCAGATCATCGCGGTGCACCATCCAGGCGCGGCCGGGATAGTTGAGCAAGTCCGGTATGCGCGCGCTCGGATGGCCGATGATCAGCGCCGCCTCGGCGCTGTCGTAGGCCACGAGGCCGCGACCCAGAACGCGCCCGTCGGGATCGCGGATCATCACCGCATCGCCCCGGGAGAAGCTGCCCTCGATCGCCCGGACGCCCACCGGGAGCAGGCTCGCCCCGCCGAGCAGCGCCTTCGCGGCCCCGGCATCGATGGTCAGCGTCCCGCGCGGCTCCAGGGAGCCCGCGATCCAGGTCTTGCGCGCCGCAGTCGGAGTGGAGCCGGACAGGAACCACGTGCAGCGCGCGCCCTCTCGCACCGCCTTCAGGGGGTTCTTGCCCCGCCCATCCGCGATGACGAGGTGCGTGCCCCCGGAGGCCGCGATCTTGGCCGCCTCGACCTTGGTGCGCATGCCGCCCCGGGACAGCTCCGAGGCGGGGCCGCCGGCCATCGCCTCGATCTCCGGGGTGATGCGCTCGACCACGGGCAGGTGCCGCGCATCGGGATCCGACAGGGGCGGCGCGGTGTAGAGGCCGTCGATGTCCGAGAACAGCACCAGCACGTCGGCGTCGATCATGGTGGCGACCCGGGCGGCCAGCCGGTCGTTGTCGCCGTAGCGGATCTCGGAGGTCGCCACGGTGTCGTTCTCGTTGACCACCGGGACGGCGCGCATCTCCAGGAGCTTCAGCACGGTGGCCCGGGCGTTGAGGTAGCGGCGGCGCTCCTCGGTGTCCTGCGGGGTCACCAGGATCTGGCCGGCCACGATGCCGTGGTGCCCGAGCGCCTCGGCCCAATGCCGGGCCAGGGTGATCTGCCCCACGGAGGCCGCGCCCTGGCTCTCTTCCAGCCGCAGGATCCCCGGCGGCAGGCCCAGCACCGTCCGGCCGAGCGCGATGCTGCCGGAGGACACGACCAGCACGTCGACGCCGCGCCCATGCAACTCCGCGATGTCCTCGGCCAGAGCCGCCAACCAGGCATGGCGCAGCCGGCCAGCCTTGCGATCGACCAGAAGGGACGACCCGACCTTGATGACGATGCGGCGGAATTCTTCGAGGGCCGGGATCATTGTTCTTCGCAGAGACGAGGCATCGGGTGCGGTTTGGACGAAGGATGCGCGGTTGCAGCGGCGGTTCTGCGAGGGCGTCCACAGGCGAGCGTGGACAATCTCAAGGCGATGGCCTGTAAGCCAGCACGATCAACTCGTCGAAGATTCGCCCCTCAGACTCCTCGAGCGCGATCGCCACGAGGGCGGAACTATCCAGCGCAATCATCCCGGCAGGCCGTTCCAGTCGTAGAGCCATCCGTGATCGTTGAAGGCTCCGGGAATGATATGCTGGTGGGCCTCGGCCACCAGGGCGCGGATTGCGTCGAGTTCGGCCTGTCTCCCGGGTTCGAGGGTGCTTTCCGGGGCCGTGCTGCGGTGGAGGTCGTGAAGAGCCTTCGCGACCGCTTCCTCGAGCGAGGTCCCAAGCCGTCCGGCACTATCGCGGGCCAGCTGAAAATCCTCGTCGCGAATCGTCACTTGCTGCGTCATCGGAATCTTTCCGAGATCAACTTAACCGGTGGGTCCCGCCCCGTCACTCACGGCTCCCAAGCCACGACGGGCCGGGCATTCGCCTCCTCAGCCATGCGCGCATCGATCTCGGT
Source organism: Methylobacterium sp. WL7 (assembly GCF_008040085.1). Taxonomy (NCBI): domain Bacteria; kingdom Pseudomonadati; phylum Pseudomonadota; class Alphaproteobacteria; order Hyphomicrobiales; family Methylobacteriaceae; genus Methylobacterium; species Methylobacterium sp. WL7. The sequence goes on from NZ_VRVG01000046.1 coordinate 16,490, forward strand.
CTGGATCGCCCGGAGCGCCTCCGGGACGCCCTTGCGGCTGGCCGACGACAGCACCAGCGGCGCCCGGCCGGCGGCGCGCTTCAGCTTGGCGACCTGGCTCTTGAGCGTTTCCGCATCCAGTGCGTCGGCCTTCGAGAGCGCCACGATCTCGGGCTTGTCGGCCAGGCCGTTGCCGTAGGCTTCGATCTCGCCGCGGACCAGCTTGTAGGTCTTGCCGGCATGCTCGGTGGTGCCGTCGACCAAGTGCAGCAGCACCCGGCAACGCTCGACATGGGCCAGGAACTTGTCGCCCAACCCGACGCCCTCGTGGGCGCCCTCGATCAGGCCCGGGATGTCGGCGAGCACGAACTCGCGGTTGTCCGAGCGGACAACGCCCAGGCCCGGATGCAGGGTGGTGAACGGATAGTCGGCGATCTTCGGCTTGGCCGCGGTGACGCTCGCCAGGAAGGTCGACTTGCCGGCATTGGGCAGGCCGACCAGGCCGGCATCTGCGATCAGCTTGAGCCGCAGCCAGATCCACATCTCCTGGCCCTCGAGACCCGGATTGGCGTGCTTGGGCGCGCGGTTCGTGGAGGTGGTGAAGTAGGCGTTGCCGAAGCCGCCGTTCCCGCCCTTGGCGAGTCGGATCTTCTGGCCGACCTCGGTGAGGTCGGCGATCAGGATCTCGCCGTCCTCGGCGAAGATCTGCGTGCCGGCCGGGACCTTCAGAACCACATCGGAGCCGTTGGCGCCGTGGCAGTTCGAGCCCATGCCGTGCTCGCCCTTCTTAGCCTTGAAGTGCTGCTGATAACGGTAGTCGATCAGGGTGTTGAGCCCCTCGACGCACTCGACCCAGACGTCGCCGCCGCGGCCGCCGTCGCCGCCGTTCGGGCCGCCGAACTCGATGAACTTCTCCCGCCGGAACGAGACGCAGCCGGGACCGCCGTCACCGGAGCGGACATAGACCTTGGCTTCGTCGAGGAATTTCACGGTGCATCTCGTCGCTGGCTAGCCTCGGCAACCCGGGGGGCGTCGAGGCATAGAGTGGGTGCGTCGGACTGTTCGACGCCGCGCCCGGCCCCTCCCTTCGGGGAGGCCGGAACGCTGTGATTCAGGACGCCGCCGCGAGTTCCGCCGGGGAGTCGGAAGCCTCCACATGGGCCGCCCAGTCGTTGCGGTCGAGGCCGAAGAAGTCGACCTCCCGGTCGCCGCCGCGGGCCGGGCAGGCGCGCGGGCCGCGCCCGGTCATCCGGAAACCGACCTTTTCCAAGACACGCCGGGAGGCCGGGTTCGCCGGCAGGGCCGAAGCTTCGATCCGGCCCCCGCCCGCATAGGCGAAATAGGCATGGACCAGGGCCCGCGCGGCCTCGCCCATCAGGCCGTTGCCCCACCAGGGCCGGCCGAGCCAATATCCGAGATGCGGCTGCGTCCCACCACCTGAGATCCCGACCAGACCGATCAGGTTGGCCGGGGCCGACCGCTCGGTCAGCGCCAGCGTCAGGCCGCTGCCGTCGGTGTTGGCGACCCGCGTGCCGAGCAGGAACGCATCGACGGTGTGCCGGTCGAGCGGATGCGGGATTCGCGCGGTCATCTCGGCCACGGAACGGTCGCCCGCCAGCTTCAGGACCGCGTCCCTGTCCTTGGCGGTCGGCCAGCGCAGCCAAAGCCTGCGCGTCTCGATCCGGAAGACGTCGTCGCGGGTGAGATCGGGGAACATCATGCCCTCGCAGGGCGGCGTTCCCGGCTCCGGGACACCGCCTCAAGACGACGAAGGGGAGGATGGTGCCCCATCCTCCCCGGTGTTCCGTCCGATCCGTCCCGTCAGGGGCTCGGCATCGACGTCTCCGGTCCGGTGTGGGACACCGGGCGGGACGCCAGCTTCGCCGCTCGGGCGCCCGCCTGTTATTCCGCGGCCAGGGCCAGCGGGGTTACGGCTACGAACTCGCGCCCGCGGCGCGTCTCGAAGCGGACATGGCCCGGGACCAGCGCGAACAGCGTGTGGTCCTTGCCCATGCCGACATTGCTGCCGGGATGCCATTTCGTGCCGCGCTGGCGCACGATGATGTTGCCCGGGATCACGGCTTCCGAGCCGAACTTCTTGACGCCGAGACGACGGCCGGCCGAATCGCGGCCGTTGCGGGACGAGCCGCCTGCTTTCTTGTGTGCCATGGGATCTGCTCCGAATGCGTGTGGGTCGCGCGGATCGCGGGCCTACCGGGAGGCCCGCGCTCGATCACGCGGAGATGGCGGTGATGCGCACCACGGTGTGGTGCTGGCGGTGACCGCGCTTGCGGCGCGAGTTCTGGCGGCGGCGCTTCTTGAAGGCGATGACCTTCTTGTCGCGGCCGTGGCTCACGATCTCGCCCGTGACGCTGATGCCCGACAGGGTCGGCGCACCGACCTGCGTCGCGCCCGCACCGTCTGCGAACAGGAGGACCTCACCGAAGGTCACGGTTTCACCGGCCTCGCCCGGCAGGGTGGCGATGGTGATGGTGTCGTTGGCGGCGACGCGGTACTGCTTGCCGCCCGTCTTGATGACTGCGAACATCGTTGCTCTCGTGTTCTCGAACGGCCTCCGGGGCGGCTGCCCCTGGACCGGCTTCTTGTTTGAAGTCATTGCACGGGCGGACCCGGACAACGCGAAACGCGCGGACCTCGTCGAGGAGGCCGCGCGCCATGCCGGGTCAGTAGGGGCGGGGTGGCCCCGTGTCAATCCTGGACGGGATCAGCGGATCGGCGCGCCGGTTGCGAGAATGCCCTTGGCGACGCTGCCCTGGGGGCCGAATGCGGCGAGCGCCTGGCTGCACCATGCCTCCCGCCCGTCGGCGGCGAGCTGCTGCCGGACCTGCGTGGCCCGGGTCCGCAGTTTCTCCTGCAGGATGGCTTCCTGCGCGGCGCCGACCTTGGTGGCGAGCCGCAGGGTCGTGAGCTGCCCGGCCTTCACCTGGATGCCCGGACAGGCCTGCTCGGCGATGATGGTCGTGGCCGCCGCCTCGGCATAATTGTCGAGCGGAGAGGGCGCGGGCGGCGCAGGAATCTGCGCGCAGGCCGGACCCGCCAGCACCAGAACCGAGATCAGCCAAGCTCCACGCAACGCTCAGACCTCCATGGCAGCGGTTGGCGCGGCGAGCCCGGACGTATCCGGCGACCCGTCCGCGGCGAGGGCGCGACCCGGGCTGCCTATACCGGTGCGGGCGCCCGCGCCAACGCAAAGCCCGTCCGAATGCGCCGATCCGCCGGTCCGACGCTCCTGCCTGCAGCTCATGGGGCCGCCTTGAACTCGCCCTCGATGCGCAGCGAAACCTCGTCGCCCAGGGCCGGCAGGTAGGCGTTCACGCCGTAATCCGAGCGCTTCACCAGGGCGCGTCCGTCGAAGCCGACGGTGTATCGCTTGTCCACCGGGTGGATGCCCGCCTGGTTGAACGTCGCGTCGATCGCCAGCGGACGGGTGACGCCGCGCAGGGTCAGATCGCCGGTGATCCGCGCGGTGGTCGGGCTCGTCGGCTCCACCGCGGTAGCCGTGAAGGTGGCACTCGGGAACTTGGTCGTGTCGAAGAAGTCCGCCGCCGCCAGATGCTCGTTCAGGCGGCTGCTGCCCGTGCTGACCCCGCTGAGCGGGACGCTGACCTCCAGGCGGCTCTTGTCGGGTGCCTTCGGGTCGAGCGTGAGCGTGCCGGTCAGGCCGGTGAACTGCCCGTAATAGGTCGAGTAGCCCAGATGGCTCACCGACCACGTGACCTTGCCGTGATCCGGATCCAGGACGTAGGCGCCCGGCCGGACCTGGGTCGGGTCCTTGCTCGGCGCCGTGGCGGTCGGATCGTCCGCGGCCCGGGCGGGGCCGAGGCACAGAAGACCGATCAGGGCGAGAATGGGCGCGCGCATGGTCGTTTCCCCGCTCGTCCGGCCGGATCTCGATCGTCCTCAAGCCTGGCCGTCACGGCGACCCTGATTCCACGAAGTGCCCACGGGCTCAAGCGCGTCTGGCGGACGCGCCCCGGCTTCTATAGGCATCGCGACGACAGCGGACGGGCACAGAATGATCGGCAAGCTCAAGGGCGTGGTGGATTCGTTCGGCGAGGATTTCGTGATCCTCGACGTCTCCGGCGTCGGCTACATCGCGCATTGTTCCGCGCGCACGCTCCAGCGCATGCCGAAGGTCGGAGAGCCGGCGGACCTTTCGATCGAGACGCATGTCCGCGAGGACATGATCCGGCTCTACGGCTTCCGCTCGGATGCCGAGCGGGAGTGGTTCCGGCTTCTCCAGACCGTCCAGGGCGTCGGCGCCCGGGTCGCCCTGGCGATCCTGTCGGTGCTGGAACCCGATGCCCTGGCGAGCGCCATCGCCACCGGCGACAAGGGCACGATCAGCCGGGCGCCGGGCGTCGGGCCGCGGCTCGCCGCCCGGCTGACCGCCGAGCTGAAAGACAAGGCGCCCACCTTCGCACCGATCGACCCGGCCCTGGTCGCCCTCACCGGCGCCGTCGAGGAGGGCGCGGCGCCCAGGCCGGTGGCCGACGCGATCTCGGCGCTGGTCAATCTCGGCTATCCGCAGGTGCAGGCAGCCTCGGCCATCGCGGCGGCCCTCAAGGGGGCGGAAGAGGGGGCCGAGGCCAAGGTCCTGATTCGGCTCGGGCTGCGCGAACTCGCGCGCTGAGATCCGCCGGTCAGCGCCACCGCATCGGTTGATCAAGCGAGGACGATTCGATCGAATCGCTGTGATTTGCGCCGCCTTGACCAAAGCCGGCGTGGATGCCATCTCCCCGATGACCAGTAAGATATTGAAAAGCCTGCTACTTTTCAGTCGTTCTAATCTGGTAGGTCCGAAACGCCTCGCCCGACATGGTCGGGTTAGGCCCGAGGAAGACGGGTTCTGCAGCGCGCATGATCGTCTGTTCTTGCAACGTCCTGTCCGATGGCGCCGTTCGCAGCTGCCTGTCGCCCGGCCCGGGTTGTCCCCGCACCCCGGCGCAGGTCTACGCCTGCCTCGGCTGCAGCCCGAAATGCGGCCGCTGCGCCCGGACCATTCGGGAGATCATGCGCAGCGCGCTGGGAGAAGCGGCGGCGGCTCAGGGCAGCCATGAATGCTCCACGACTTGCGCTAGCGCTTGCAGTTTGGTCTTATTCCAAACTGCGGAGGACGGGATCACGGCGTGACGCCTAAGCCCCCCCGCTCGAAGAGCTGTTAGGAGTACGGGGGCCATGAAGGGCGACACCAAGGTCATCGAGTATCTGAATCGCGGCCTGAAGAGCGAGCTGACTGCAGTCAGCCAGTACTGGCTGCATTTCCGGATGCTCAATGACTGGGGCTATATCGATCTCGCCAAGTTCTGGCGCAAGGAATCGATCGAGGAGATGAACCACGCGGATCGATTCGTCGACCGGATCCTGTTCCTCGACGGATTCCCGAACCTGCAGGAGCTGGAGCCGCTGCGCATCGGCCAGACCGTGCAGGAGATCATCGAGTGCGATCTGGCCGCCGAGAACGGCGCCCGCAGCCTCTATCTCGAGGCCGCTCAGTACTGCGAATCGATCAACGAGCGCGTCTCGAAGAACCTGTTCGAGGATCTGGCCACGGACGAGGAAGGCCATATCGACTTCCTCGAGACCCAGCTCGAGCTGATCCGGCAGATCGGCCTGCCGCTCTACGCGCAGAAGCACATCGGCGGCCTCGAGGCGATCGCCCCCGAGAAGGCCTGAGCCGATCCGGGTTCCCGGGTCGCGCTCCTCGAAGCGGCGACGCGGGAACCCGACGGCCCTGCGCCGAGGTTGGGCCCATTGATGGCGCGCCCGGCATCGGCCAGGGTCGTCCGAGACGGAACGACGATAGGAACGACAGATGCGGCTCGTGGTGGTCGGCGCGGACGGGCGCATGGGGCGGATGTTGATCCGCGCGGTGTCCGAAGCCGAGGGGTGCACCCTGGCGGCGGCGATCGAGCGCGAGGGCTCGCCGGTCCTCGGCCAGGATGCCGGGCCGCTCGCCGGCCTCCCGCCCCTCGACGTGCCGGTGACCGACGACCCGTTGACCGCGTTCGCGACCGCCGACGGCGTGCTCGATTTCACGGCGCCGGCCGCCACCGTGCAATTCGCCGAGCTGGCCGCCCAGGCGCGCATCGTCCACGTGATCGGGACGACCGGCCTGTCCGACGACGACCTCGCGAAGCTGCAGGCTGCCGCCTACCACGCCCGCCTCGTGCGCTCCGGCAACATGTCGCTCGGCATCAACCTAATGGCCGAGTTGGTCCGCCGGGTCGCCAAGGCGCTGGGCGACGAGTTCGACATCGAGATCACCGAGATGCACCACCGGATGAAGGTGGACGCGCCCTCCGGTACGGCGTTGCTCCTGGGCGAGGCCGCCGCCGAGGGGCGGGGGGTCGACCTCAAAAACGTGCGGGTCTCGACCCGGGACGGGCATACGGGCGCCCGTAAGCCGGGCGACATCGGCTTCGCCACGTTGCGGGGCGGCTCCGTGGTCGGCGACCACAGCGTAATCTTCGCCGGCGCCGGCGAGAGCCTGACCATCAGCCACCACGCCGCCGACCGCGGGTTGTTCGCCGCCGGCGCCGTGAAGGCCGCCCTCTGGGCGCACCCGAAGCCGCCGGGTCTCTACTCGATGGCGGATGTGCTCGGGCTATAGACCAGCATCAAGGAATACGACCGTCCGATGGAGCGCCTGCTCGTCCTCGCTCGCCACGGCCAGAGCGAATGGAACCTCAAGAACCTGTTCACCGGCTGGCGCGATCCGGGGCTGACCGAACGGGGCGTCGCCGAGGCGCAGGCCGCGGGACGGGCGCTCCGGCGCGCGGGCTACGGATTCGACGTCGCCTTCACGTCCGAACTCGTCCGGGCCCAGCACACCTGCGCACTGATGCTGGAGGCGATGGGCGTTTCGGACATCGAGGTCGTGCGCGCCCAGGCGCTGAACGAGCGTGATTACGGCGACCTGGCCGGCCTCAACAAGGACGATGCCATCGCCAGGTGGGGTGAGGCGCAGGTCCACAACTGGCGGCGCTCCTACGACATCCGGCCGCCCGGGGGTGAGAGCCTCAAGGACACGGCGGCCCGGGTGCTGCCCTTCTACATCGAGACGATCCTGCCGCGGGTGATGGCCGGCCAGCGGGTGCTGGTCGCAGCCCACGGCAATTCCCTGCGGTCCCTGGTGATGGTGCTCGACCACCTGGGGCCGGACACCGTCGCCAACCTGGAGATCAGGACCGGCGAGCCGCTGATCTACCGGCTCGACGCCACCACCACGGTGGCCTCCAAGGATAACCTGACCCGCGACCTCGCGGCGGGTGTCTGATTGCCGACCGAGCTCGCGCCTGGGCTGATCCTCCACGCGGGATTCCTGGACATGGCCGCCCGCACGCGCCTCGCCGCCGAGGTCGCGGCTGTCCTGTCCGCCGCGCCGCCCGTCACCCCGTCCATGCCGCGGACGGGGAAACCGTTCTCCGTCCGGATGTCGAATGCCGGCCCGCTCGGCTGGGTGTCCGACCGTCACGGATACCGGTACCAGCCGACCCATCCCGGCACTGGCGCGCCGTGGCCGCCGATCCCGCCGACCGCCCTGGTCGCCTGGGAAGCGCTCGCCGGCTTCCCGGCGTCGCCGGAGGCCTGCCTGATCAATCTTTACGGCCCCGGCGCCCGCATGGGCCTGCACCAGGACCGTGACGAGGCCGACTTTTCCGCTCCGGTGCTGTCCCTGTCCTTGGGGGCGGAGGCGCTGTTCCGCTACGGCGGCCTCCAACGCTCGGACCCGACGCGCTCGGTACGCCTTCGGCCCGGCGACGCCCTGGTCATCGGCGGCGCCTCGCGTCTGATCCACCACGGGATCGACCGCCTCTACCCGGACGACGGCCTGCTCGCCGAGAACCCGCAGCCGGGCTTCCTGCCGGCGGGCGGGCGCTGCAACCTGACGCTGCGCCGGGTCGGCGCGCCGCCGACGTGACGGCGCGGCAACGGATCTCCCGATCTCCTGATCCCGCAGGCGCTTGACACCGGCTGCCCGCCGTCGGACCCATCGCACAAGGCGAGCCTATGTGGGCTTTGGCTTGAGGAGAACCGGTTTCCGATGCTGGTGGGTAACCTGACGCTGCGTCTCGGGCGGGTTCTGTCCCTGGCCGTCCTGCTGGCCGGACTCGGCTCCGTGGCGCAGGCCGCCGAACCGGTCTTCCCGCCGGGCTCCCGGTTCGGCTTCGAACCGCCGGCCGACATGTCGCTGTCGCGGCGCTTCTCGGGTTTCGAGCGCAAGGAGGGCGGCGCCACCGTTTCGGTGGTGGAGTTGCCGCCGAACGCGTTCGCGGAACTCGTGAGCGGCTTCACCGACGCGAACCTGCTCAGCCAGGGCTTCGCGGTGGAGAAACGCGAAGAGGTCAAGATCGGCGACAACGAAGGTATGCTCTACACCGGCGAGCAGCCCGCCGACCCGAACGCCACCGCGCCGGCGATCCGCAAGTGGATCCTCGTGGTAGGTACGCCCTCCGTGACCGGCCTGATCATCGCGCAGGCGCTTCCGGATGCGGAGACCGAGGAGACGATGCGCAAGCTGGTGACCGGCGTCACCCTGCGCCCGGCCCTGACACTGACCCAGCAGGTCGACGCGCTGCCCTTCCGCATCGGCGACATGGCCGGGTTCCGGCCGGTGCGCGTGATGGCGGGCAATTCGGTCCTGCTCACCGCGGGTCCGAAGGACCAGATGCAGAACCTGGAACAGCCGATCCTGGTCCTCGCCCAAGCCGTCCAGCAGCCACCCACCGCCGAGCAGCGGGACGGCTTCGCCCGGGCGGCCCTGGCCTCCAACCAGACCATGAAGGACTTCGTGATCGAGCGCGCGCAGAGCTACCGCTCGAACGGAGTCGACTGGCACGAGATCGTCGCCCGGGCCGTCGACATGCCCACCAACGTGCCCGTGGTCGTCTCGCAGACGATCCGATTCAACCCGGACGGCTATCTGCGGGCCCTGGGCGTGGTCCGAGAGGACCAGCGGACCGGCGTGCTCGCCAAGTTCCGCACCGTCGTCGACAGCGTGCAGGTCAAGTAGTCCGCGCGGCGCCGATGCAGGCAGAGGCGATCATCCTGATGTCTCAGTCTCCCCCCGCATCCTGAGGCGCCCGGCGGTAAACGATCTTTGGGCCTCGATCAGAGGGCTTCTGGGATCACGGGTCCGGCTGGATGGATTCTGCGAAGCCCGCTTCGCCCGCACCCCCGGATGTGGGGGCGCGTGGTAAAAGCCCCGCAAAAACGAAAAACGCGGACCCGAGGGCCCGCGCTTCGCAACTCTCAAAAAATGCGTCCGGCTTAGTAGGGGCGGCCGTAGAGCGGCGAGGTCGGATCGATCCGATCGACAAAGGACAGATCGACATTCCGGACTGCCGAGGAGCGCGCACCGATGAACGGGCCGTTGGTGATCGGATCGGGCAGCAATCCGCTGTCGAAGCGATCGTTGCGACCATAGACCGGCGTCAGCTGGTTCGAGGCGGCGATCAGGTAGGGGTTCAGGGCCGGGTTCCGCGAACCACCGGCGCCCGGAACGTTCGAGGTCAGCGGCACGTTGCCGGCGTCGAGCCAGCTGCGCGGGCGGACGCGGATCGGGAGCGGACGGCTGACGCTGTAGACGCGGCCCGGGCCGAAACCCTCCTGGGCCTGGGCGGGCGCGGACGCCAGGGCGCCGAAGCCGGTGGCGGCGATGACGCCGAGAAGAGCGATCTTAAGCGAGCGCATGGCCAACCTTGTCTGTGAGTGCCACCAGTATGGCGACCGAAGCTTAACAGTTCGCCGCCTTTGATAGAACGACGCTTGAGTGGGGCTGTGGTTCCATGAAAATGGCCGAGCTTCGGGGATTTGCCGTATTCTGGCCTCATTTTTTCGTGCGCGCCCGCCGGTGACCGATCGAACCGGTCGGATCGGAGGCGTCCGCCACCGTCGCCACGCTGCATCCGCGGTCGGGGCGGGGAGCCAGGAACGCCGCGGTCGCGTCGGGATCGGCCGGATCGTCGAGGCTGAGCGCGTCGATCATGCAGCCCAGCGCGCGCTCTTCGGGGGGATGACCGAGCGGGGCACAGAGCCAGCCGTCGAGGCGGAACGTCCGGTCGCGGGTGACGAAGCCGGTGCAGGTGCGGCGTGCCGGGCCTCCGAGGGTCACTTCCAGCGTTTCCACGGCCCCGAACTTGGTGACGATCCGGCCGCCCGGCCCGGTCCGGACCACCGCCAGCGACGGCCCGTCGGTGGCCGCTCCGCCCGCCGCACGCCGGGCCATCAGGATGAACAAGCCCGGCGCCGCCGCAGCGGCGTCGCCGCGGATCAGCGTGACCCGGAGCGCCGGGGCGTCAAGCGCCTCGAATGCACCGCGCGCCAGCGCATCCTCCCGCAGGCCGGTCGTGGGGTCGATCCGGCCAGGCATGATCCGGACCGGATCGATCCCGGGTTCCGTGAGCCCGAAACGGGCGGGCGCCGCCACGGTGGGAACCTTCGCGGCGGGGGTCGACGGCACGAAGGGCACCTCGACCCGGTCCGCGACCACGGATTCCGGAGACGTCGGCGTCGCAGGTTTGGCATAGAGATAGAGTGTGGCGATCATCGCCGAAGCCGCGACCAGGCGCAGGCCCAAACCGGTGAGCGAGAGCTTGCGGCGGCCTTCGGGCGGTTCGGGCGAGCGCTCCGTATCTGGGCTCGGATCGTCGGCTTGCATGATGCCCCGTGCGGACGGCCGCAGGTCTCGGCCGGAAGTCTCGGCCGCCCTCCGATCATCGCTGCACCGGGTTGATCACCACCCTCCAACGGGGCGTCATGCCCGGCATTCCCGCCACAGGGTGAATCGATCCTTGCGCCGCAGCCGCCGGTCTTGACAGCCCCGCGCCATCGGCGCCTTGCTCGAAGCGGCTGCCGCACCCACCTCGTGGGTGTTCGCGGCCGTGCCCGTTCGGCGGGTGCCCCTTCGGCGCGAACGATTCTTCGGCCGATTTTGCTGGCAGGAGCGCGGCACCCGGATCGGCCGGGGCTTTCCGCGCGGAGACGAGAGATGGGTTACAAGGTCGCCATCGTAGGCGCCACGGGAAACGTGGGCCGTGAGATGCTGGATATCCTGGCCGAGCGGGCCTTCCCCGCCGACGAGGTCGTGGCGCTGGCCTCGCGCCGCAGCCAGGGTCAGGAAGTCTCCTTCGGCGACAAAACGCTCAAGGTCAAAGTCCTCGACACCTACGACTTCTCCGACACGGACATCTGCCTGATGTCGGCGGGCGGCGAGACCTCCAAGGAGTGGTCGCCCCGCATCGGCCAGCAGGGCTGCGTGGTGATCGATAACTCGTCGGCGTTCCGCTACGACTCGGATGTGCCGCTGATCGTGCCGGAGGTGAATGCCGACGCGATCGTGGGCTTCACCAAGCGCAACATCATCGCCAACCCGAACTGCTCGACCGCCCAGCTCGTCGTCGCCCTGAAGCCGTTGCACGAGGCGGCCACGATCAAGCGCGTGGTGGTCTCGACCTACCAGTCGGTCTCCGGCGCCGGCAAGGAGGCGATGGACGAGCTGTTCAACCAGACCCGCGCCGTGTTCACCGCCGGCGACATCAAGGAAGGCGGCAAGTTCACCAAGCGGATCGCCTTCAACGTCATCCCCCACATCGATGTGTTCATGGAGGATGGCTACACGAAGGAAGAGTGGAAGATGGTCGCCGAGACCAAGAAGATGCTCGACCCGAAGATCAAGCTGACGGCGACCGCCGTGCGCGTGCCGGTGTTCATCGGCCATGCCGAGGCGGTGAACGTCGAGTTCGAGCGTCCGCTCTCGGCCGAGCGGGCCACCGAAATCTTGCGCTCGGCACCGGGCATCCTGGTGATCGATAAGCGCGAGAACGGCGGCTACATGACCCCGCACGAGGCGGCGGGCGAGGACGCCACCTACATCTCGCGCATCCGCGAGGACGGGACCATCGAGAACGGCCTGAACTTCTGGTGCGTGTCGGACAACCTGCGCAAAGGCGCCGCCCTCAACACGGTGCAGATCGCCGAGGTGCTGGTGAACCGCAAGCTGCTGACCCGGGCCAAGCCCAAGGCGGCGTAAGACACCCCGATCGAGACGTTGGGCGGCCGCGATCGGAGACGATCGCGGCCGTTCCCGTTTTCAGGCCGCCGGCCGGCTCAATGGCCGCCGCCGAGATAGGCCGCGCGTACCGCCGGGTCGCTCTTGAGCTGCGCGGCCGGCCCCTGGAATCGGATGCGTCCGTTCTCAAGAACGTAGGCGTGGTCGGCCACCCCGAGCGCCGCCATGGCGAACTGCTCGACCAGCAGCATCGTCACGCGCTCCTCCTTGAGCTGGCGGATGATGCGGAACACCTCCTCCACCAGCTTGGGCGCCAACCCCATGGACGGCTCGTCCAGCAGAAGGATCTCCGGGCGCAGCATCAGGGCGCGGCCCATGGCCAGCATCTGCTGCTCGCCGCCAGAAAGGGTGCCGGCGAGCTGGGTGCGTCGCTCCTTGAGGCGTGGGAACAGGCTGAAGGCGCGCTCGCGGTCGGCCGCGACATCGCCCTTCGGCCGGGACCCGGTCAGGCGCGGAAAGGCGCCGAGCGTCAGGTTGTCCTCCACCGACAGGGTCGGGAACACCCGGCGGCCCTCCGGCGAATGCGCCAGACCCTCGCGGGCGACATCGTGGCTGTCGAGGCCGCCGATCTCGCGGCCGTTGAGGCGGATCGTGCCGGCGCGCGGGCGGATCATCCCTGAGAGCGCCCGCATGGTCGTGGTCTTGCCGGCGCCGTTGGAGCCGATCAACGTGACCACCTGGCCCTTCGGCACCTGGAACGTGAGTCCGTGCAGGACCTCGATCTGGCCGTAGCCGGCGTGAAGGTCGGCGACCTCAAGCATGGGCGTGCTCCGGGCTGCTGCCGCCCATGTCGTCAGGGGCGCCGAGATAGGCCTCGATCACCTTGGGATCCTGCTGCACCTCGCGGGCGCCGCCCTCGGCGATCTTGTGGCCGAAATCCAGGACGCTGACCCGGTCGCACAGGCCCATGACCACGTCCATGTGGTGCTCGATCAGGATCACCGTGATGCCGGCGTCGCGGATCTTGCGGATGATCGCCACGAGGTCGGCGATGTCGGGCGCGGTGAGGCCGGCGGCCGGCTCGTCGAGCAGCAGGAGCACGGGATCGAGGGCGAGCGCCCGGCCGATCTCCAGCAGGCGCTGCTTGCCGTAGGGCAGGTTGCGCGCCTCCTCCTGGGCGAGGGCGCCGAGCCCCATGAAGTCCAGGATCGACATGGCGCGGGCCCGGGCCTCGCGCTCCTCGCGCCGGCGGCGGGGCGTGCCGAGGATCGCGTCGAAGATCGTGCCCCGGAAGGTGTGGTGCAGGCCAACCAGCACGTTCTCCAGCGCGGTCATCTCGTGGAACAGCTGCACGTTCTGGAAGGTGCGAGCCACCCCCGACAGGGCGATCTCGGAGGGCGTGCGCCCGTCGAGGCGCCGGCCGCCGGCCACCGCCAGCGTCACCGACCCGGCCGTGGGTTTGTAGATGCCGGTGAGCACGTTCATCATCGTGCTCTTGCCCGAGCCGTTCGGCCCGATCAGGCCGTGGATCGTGCCCGGCTTCACGGTCAGGTCGATCCCGGCGAGCGCCTTCAGGCCGCCGAACTGCATCAGCACCTGCTCGACCTTCAGCAGCGCGTCCCCGCCGGCATCGCCGCGCTGGGCGATCAGCGCGGCACCGCCGGCGGCGAGGTCGCGGCCCTCCGCCGTATGGGCCGGCCGCAGCGCCGGGATCTTCTGGCGCAGGAAGCCGACGATGCCGTCCGGCAGGTAGTAGACCACGAACAGGATCATCAGGCCGAAGACCGTCAGGCGGAAATCGGTGACCGATTGCAGCGCCAGGGTCGCCGGCAGGAACAGCACGCACAGCACCACCGGCACCAGGATCGCGTAGCGGTTCGGCTGCTTGCGGAGGAAGGCGAGGGCGCCGACGATCACGGCCGCGGCCGCGATGAGGCCCGCCATGATCCGGACGAGCTCGATATCGGCCAGGATGTTGGGCATCATCACGATGATCGCGGAGCCGATCAGCGGCCCGGAGCGCGACTTGCGCCCGCCCATGGTGACCGCGAGCAGGAACAGCACCGTCAGCTCGAACCCGTAGGAGTTCGGCGCCACGTAGCGCTCGGACCAGGCGAACAACGCGCCGGCCAAGCCGGCCAGCGCCGCCGAGACCACGAAGGCGTAGACCTTATAGCGATAGACGCTGACGCCCATGCAGTCGCAGGCGATCGGCGAGTCGCGCAGCGCCTCGAAGGCCCGGCCGAAGGGCGAGCGCACCACCCGGTTCACCACCAGGATGGTGAGCAGCAGCGCCGCGCAGACGAGATAGTAGAATTCGAGCTTCCGGCCGGCCGCCCCCCAGGGTGCCTGCATGCCGATCAGCGAGAAATCGAGCACCCGGGCCGGCGGCAGGGTGATGCCGAGCGGACCGTTGGTGATCGGCGTCAGCTCGTTGATGAAGATCTGGATGATCGTGCCGAAGGCCAGCGTGACCATCGCCAGATACGGCCCGGTCACCCGCAGGGCCGGGACCGCCAGCAGGACCCCGAAGGCCGCCGTCACGCCGACGCCCGCGACCAGCCCGAGCCAGATGCCGATCTTGAAGTGCAGGAACAGCGTCGCGGCCGCGTAGGCCCCGATGCCGAACAGGCCGGCATGGCCGAGCGAGACCTGGCCGGTATAGCCGACCACGATATCGAGGCCGAGGATCAGGATCGCGTAGATCGCGATCACGGTCAGCAGGTGGATGTAATAGGTGCTCGTGACCACCAGGGGGAACGTCACGAGGGCGACGACCAGCAGCACGGCGCCGACGAGGCCGAGACCGCGGGCGTTCGGGGCCGGCGCGTGATCGGCGGCGGCGGGCGCGAGGGCGGATTGCGCCATGGATGTCAGACCTTCTTGATCACGGCCTTGCCGAACAGGCCGACCGGGCGGATCGAGAGCACAACGAGGAGGAGGATCAGGCCCGGCACGTCCTTGTAGCCGGTCGAGATGTAGAAGCCGGTCAGCGTTTCCGCGACGCCGAGGATCAGGCCGCCGACGATCACGCCGAGGCCGGATTCCAGACCGCCGATGATCGCCACCGCGAACGCCTTCAGGGCCAGCACCGCGCCCATGGTGGCCCCGGTGAGCGTCACCGGAGCCACGAGCACGCCCGCGAAGGCCGCCGTCATGGCGCTGATCGAGTAGGAGAGGGTGATGATCCGCTTGGTGTTGATGCCCATCAGGCCGGCGGCGTCGATGTCGTTGGAGGTGGCCACGACCGCCTTCCCCCAGATCGACTTGCGATTGAAGATCTCGACGCAGAGCATCATCAGCAGCGCGCCGGCGACGATCAGCATCTCCATCGGCAGGACGCGGACGCCGCCGACCTCCACCGCCGCGTCGGGCAGCGGGGAGGGGAACTTCAGGTCGTCCCGGCCCCAGATGTTCTCGGCGAGGTTCCGGAATATGATCCCGAGCGCGATGGTGGCCATGATCCACCCGTACTCGGACTTGATCTTGATCGCCGGACGAACCGCGAGCCGCTCGACCACAGCCCCGAGGGCAAAGCCGAAGACCAGCACCAGCGGGATCATCAGCCAGTAGCCCGTGAACGGCGCCAGCGTCAGCCCGAACAGGGCGCCGAGCGCCAGAGCCTCGCCCTGGCCGAAATTCAGGGTCTTCGAGGTGGCGAAGGTGAGCTGGTAGCCGAACGCGATGGCGGCGTAGATCATGCCGACCGCGACGCCCGAGGCGACGAGCTGAAGGAAGATGGTCATGGAAGGCCGTCTCAGGAACGGGCGGCGGGAGCGGTGACGGCAGCCTGCCCCGGGCGGCGCCCGGGGCAGGCGATCACGAGGCGATCAGTTCGAGGACTTTTCCTTGACGCGGACCACGCCGGCGTTCTTGGCGTCTTCCGGCTTGGCGTAGACGATCTTGCCGTCCTGGACTTTGCCGAACACGACCATGTTGCGCGAGATCGCGTTGTGGTCCTTGGCGGTGAACGGGTGATCGTAGGTGGTCACCACGCCCTCGACCTTGGTGTTCAGGCCTTCGAGGGCTTCGCGGATCTTCGGACCGTTGGTCGAGCCCGCCTGCTTGATCGCCGCGGCGATCAGGTAGACCGAATCGTAGCCCTGGGCGCCGGCCACCGGGGTCGGAATCTTGGTCACGCCGTAGGTCTTGTAGTAATCGTCGAGGAAGGACGCGCGCTTGGCCAGCGTCTTATCCTCGATGAAGGTCTGCGGCATGATCACGCCGTTGCCGTTGGTGCCGGCGATATCGATGAAGCTCTGCATCGAGGCCGGCCAGGACGCGATGATCGGCACCTTCCAGCCGAGTTTGGCCATGCCGTTGGCGACCTGGGCCAGCTCCGGGCCGATGCCGTAGGCCAGGATCACGTCGGCGCCGGCCTGCTGCGACTTCAGCAGCTGGGCCGTCATGTCGACGTCCTTGATGTTGAACTTCTCGACCGCGACCGGCTTCACGCCCTTGGTCGCCAGGTACTTCTCGATGTCCTCGCGGCCGAGCTGACCGTAATTGGTCGAGTCCGCGAGGATCGCGATCTTCTTGTAGTTCTGCGCCAGCGCCTCATCGACCATCATGCCGGCCTGCAGCACGTCGTAGGCCGAGTTCCGGAAGACGTAGTTCACGTCGTAATCCGGCTCCTTGAACTGGTTGGTGATGACCGTGCCGGTGGCGACGTTGTTGAACACCGGGATCTCGGCTTCCTGGTAGAAGCGCTGGGCCGCAAGCGCCACGCCGGTGTTGATGAAGCCCACCGTGGCGACGACCTTCTCCTTGTTGATCAACTCCTGCGCGACCTGGGCGCCGACCTCGTTCTTGGCCTCGTCGTCGCGCTCGATCAGCTGAATCTGGCGGCCGAGGACGCCACCGTTCTTGTTGATCTCGGCGGCGGCGAGCTTGGCGCCGTCGCGCATCGAGACGCCCATCGAGGAGGAGCCACCCGTATAGGGACCGGTAAGCCCGATCTTGATCGGGTCGGCAGCCTGGGCCGGCGCCAGCCCGAGCGCGGTGGCGCCGAGCAGGGCGGCCACTAGAGAGCGTTTCGTCAGGATCATCGTTTCCTCTCCCAAGCGCGTCCCGGGCCGCGTCCGCATCGGCGCATCCCGGTCTGGCGTGTCGATCGTGTTGGATTCGCTGCGCGCCTGCAGTCCACGGGCCGGGTAAGACCGCGTCTCAAGAGCGTTCAAGCGTCCGCTGGCTGCCCTTCAATGTGGCATACCGGATGCGGTTACTCACTCTTTCAGGAAAGAACTCGCTACCGTCAAGGTCTCGGTGACGGCGTTACGCGACGCCGGACGTTGTCTGTGGAAGAAACCTGGTCCTCAGCATTCATCCTCCGGTTCCTCCGTGTGGAAGGATCGGACCGGCTCGGATTAAGACCGGGCGCTCTACGTGTTTCCGGCGATCTTCGGCTCCGCGACTGCCCTATCCGCGAGTCTCCGAACCCCCAATCGGATGCAATACCCCCGAACCGGGACGCCGCCGCCGGGCCAGCGGCTGTCATGGCGCTGTGATGTTCCCCGGCCACGCCGCTGCCCGGTTCGGTCGGAGATTCGTCATGCGTCGCGTCATCGTTGCAGGCCTCGTGGGGTTGTGCGCCTCGGGGGGCGCCCAGGCCGAGATGCGGCCCCACAACGTCATCCTGTTCGTGGCCGACGGTTTGCGGGCCGGGATGGTGAACCCGCAGAACACCCCGGCCATGGACCGGCTGATGAAGACCGGCGTGCGCTTCACCAATTCGCACTCCCTGTTTCCGACCTTCACGATGCCGAACGCCACCGCGATGGCGACCGGCCACATGCTCGGCGATACCGGCCAGTTCGGGAACACGATCTACACCGCCTTCCCGGTGCCCGGCGCCGGCGACAGCCTGACCCCGTTCCTGGAGAGCGACCCCGTGCTTGGCGACGTCGACGAGCATTTCGCCGGCAATTACCTCAACGAGGAGACGATCCTGGAGGCCGCCCGCGCCAAAGGGTTCTCCACCGCCAGCATCGGCAAGCTCGGACCGTCCCTGGTCTTCGATCACACCGAGCGCTCCGGCCAGTCCAACATCCACATCGACGACAGCACCGGCCGGGCCGGCGGCATCCCGCTCGGCGACGCGGTCCGCGCCCGGCTCAAGGAGGTCAACCTGCCGGAACAGACTCCGACCCGCGGCGCCAACGGCCAGGCCGGCACCGCCGAGAAGCCCGGCACGCTGGCCGCCAATGTCGAGCAGCAGGCCTATTTCACCGCGGTCGCCACCAAGGCGGTGCTGCCGCTGTTCAAGGCCCGGCAGAAGCCGTTCGTGCTGGTATTCTGGTCGCGCGATCCCGACGGGACGCAGCACAACCAGGGAGACAGTCTCGGGCGGCTGGTGCCGGGCATCAACGGGCCGACCAGCCTGGCCGCCATCCACAACGCCGACGACAACCTCGCCGCCCTCCAGGCCGCCCTGCGCGAGCAGGGACTGGCCGAGACGACCGACCTCGTCCTGACCTCGGATCACGGCTTCTCAACGATCTCGAAGGAGAGCGCCTCGAGTTTCGCCGCCGGGCAATCCTACAAAGGCGTGCCGGCCCGGCAGCTGCCCCCGGGCTTCCTCGCCATCGACCTGGCGCACGACCTCGGCCTGACGCTGTTCGATCCTGACGCCAAGGGCGTCACGGTGGAGGCCGGGACCTTTCCGAGCCGCGCCAACGGCCTGATCGGCGCCGATCCGGCCAAGCCCGACGTGGTGGTGGCGGCCAATGGCGGCTCGGACCTCGTCTACGTTCCGAACGGCGACACCGCGCTCGCCCGGAAGGTCGTCCAGGCGCTGTCCCGCCAGGATTACGTCAGCGGCCTGTTCGTCAGCGACGCGCTCGGCGCCATCCCCGGGACCCTGCCGCTCTCGGCCATCGCCCTCGACGGCTCGGCCCTGACCCCGATGCCCGCGATCGTGGTGAACTTCCGCAGCTTCTCCACTGGCTGCGCCGATCCCACCACCTGCGGCGTCGAGGTGTCGGACACCACGCTTCAGCAGGGCCAGGGCATGCACGGAAGCTTCGCGCGCTCCGACACCCGCAACGTCATGGGCGCGGTCGGCCCGAGCTTCCGCGGCGGCGTGGAGAGCGACATCCCGGCGAGCAATGCCGACCTCGGCAAAACCATCGCGCGGATCCTGGATCTCGACATCCCCGCCAAGGGCAAGCTCGTCGGCCGCGTGCTGACGGAGGCGATGGTGAACGGCGCGCGGCCGGCGGCCCAGACGCATATCCGCCGCTCGGATCCGGACGCCGCCGGCATCGTGACGGTGCTGAACTACCAGACGGTCGGCGAGACCCGGTATTTCGACGCGGCCGGATATCCGGGCCGGACGCTGGGCCTGGTCGAGGAAGAGCATGCCGCCGGGGGGCACTGACCTCCGCCCGAAGCTCCCACCCACTAAGCGAAGGGCCGCACCCGGTGGGGTACGGCCCTGTTCGATTCCGATCTCGCTCCGGCCGCCGAACCTGGTGCCGGCTCCGCAGCGGAAGTCCTACGCCATGCCCAGCGCCTGCATGTAGAGTTCGAGGATCGCCTCCTGCTCCTGGCGCTCGCTATGATCCTGCTTGCGGATCCGGATGATCGTGCGCACCGCCTTCGCGTCGAAGCCCCGGCCCTTCAATTCGGCGAACACCTCCTTGATGTCGCCCATGATGCCGGCCTTCTCTTCCTCCAGGCGCTCCAGGCGCTCGATGAACTGCTTCAGCTCGTCGGCGGCCACGCCCTCGGACGACGAGACGTCGCCGCCGGGCCGTTGGGCTGTTGCGGTGGGCATCGAATGGGCGTTCATGGGGCTCTCCGGGATGCGCGGCGCGGTTGCGCCCTGGACCGGTGGTTAACGGGCCGAACTTACCGGAAGCTTAGCCGATTCTCGCCGCCCCTCTCGCCCGGTCAGTGATCCTTGGCCTGCGAAGCCGAAAAACCCGCCTGCTGCTCGGGGCTCGCCTCGGTCTGGTGCTTCGCCTTCCAGTCGGCGTAGGGCATTCCATAGACGGCCTCGCGGCTCTCGTCCTTGGTGAGCGGCACACCTCTCTCGTCGGCGGCATCCTTGAGCCAGTTCGACAGGCAGTTCCGGCAGAAGCCCGCCAGGTTCATCAGGTCGATGTTCTGCACGTCTGTGCGGTTGCGCAGGTGCGACACGAGCCGGCGGAACACTGCGGCTTCGAGTTCGGTCTGGGTCTGCGGGTCGATCTCAGGCATCGTGGAAACGCTTTCGGCTGAGGGTTGTCGGCACGCATCTCGGGATCGGCCGCGTCCCGATCAAGCCGCGATGAGCGGCCGCAGGATGCGGGCGAAGCGCTCGGCCCATTCCTCCTGCCCGGCCTCGCCCGCGATGAGGTCCTGGCGGATCTCCACCAGCGCGTTGGCCAAGCCGCGGGCGGTGGCGTGGCGGTCGATCGTATCGCCCGGCAGGCCGCCGCCATAGGGCTGGTTGTCGCCCACCGTAAGCCCGGCCGGATCGGCCGCGAGCGCTTCGATCAGCGGCCGGGCGAGGCGCTCGTCCCGGTCGTACAGGATGCCGACCTGCCAGGGCCGCGCGATGCCGCGCCAGTAGGGCGTGAAGCTGTGCATGGTCAGGATCGCCGGCGGACGCCCGGCCGCCTGGGCCGCCGCGATCGCCGCGTCGATGGCGGCATCGAACGGCGCGTAGAAGCGCGCGATCCGGGCCTGCTTGCCGGCCTCGTCGATGCGGGCATTGCCCGGCACCACGGCGCCATCGGACAGGCGCATCACCAGGGTCGGGTCGGCCCGGCCGCGGTTCGGGTCGATGATCAGGCGCGAGAAGTTCGTCAGGACCGCCGGCACGTTCAACCGGGCCGCGAGCCCGCGCGTCACCGCCGCGGCGCCGATATCGTACGCGATGTGGCGCGCGAACTCGGGTTCCGGCACGCCGAGCTCGATGTCCGGGGGCACGAAGTTCGACGCATGATCGCACGCGATGATGAGCCCGCAGGCGGGATCGCCGGGGAGGATTTCGCACGGATGCGGGGCGTGGGCGCGCGATTCAGTCTCCGGACGGGTCACGGGGCTCCGAGGGTTGGATCTGTGGGACGGCACCGATCGCGCTTGCCGTGGGGCGGCGGCTCGGGCAGATCACCTGACGAGGCCAGATGCCTACCAAACAACGTGCGCTCACGGCAAGAAACGGGCCCGCCGTCCACCAATGAATGGGCGGGGATCGCACGCAAGAACATCCTGTGAGGAGCCCGTCCGACGCCATGTCCGAAACCGTCCCGCCCAACGC
>NZ_VRVG01000047.1:0-37559 GCF_008040085.1 Methylobacterium sp. WL7
GCCCCGGCCTAGCCAAAGCGCCCTTCGTCTAGCGGTCCAGGACGTCGCCCTTTCACGGCGAAAACACGGGTTCGATTCCCGTAGGGCGCGCCAGGGTTTTCCGTGCGAAATCAACTAGTTAGTCGCCGCGGCGGCAACGCTGCGGTGTGGCCGAACTAATTTCGGCCTAATATCTGGCGTGGCCCGATAGCTGCCCTAGCCTGATTCGGACCTGTGTCACAGCCATATAGCGGGGGTGGCGTGAGCCCGTGGCGTATTGCCTGTGAGCCAGTCTTTTGAAATGAACGGCCGACGAACCGTGATCTTAGCTTCGGTGTAGCGGTATCCTCCGAAGGCAAAGGTCACACGTTCGAATCGTGTCGGGTGCGCCAATCTTCTTAATGACTTAGCAGGGATCGACCCTGATGCAGAGACCCGCGGTGTAACCAGAGTGTCACTGCGCCGGGGCTCCGCCTAGTCGTTTCCCGCTTCTTCAACTGCTTCTGTCCGCGGCCGCGATTCTCGCGACCGCCGCAGGTTGGCCGGCGCTGGCCCAGGTTCAACAGGAAGCGTTCAGCTACCCTGTCGGCCTCAATCCCTACGGCGACAACTTTCTGGCGCTGCGCAGCCTGCCAAGCGGCACTCAGGGCGTCCGCCTCGCGCGACTCGGGCCCGACACCCTTTTCACCGAGCTCGGCCGCCAGGGCGGCTGGGTGAACATCCAGCTGCCGTCCGGCCAGACCGGATGGATGAGCGCAAAATACGTCGGCTGCTGCCGCACGGCCGCGAGCGGCCACATTGCGCCGAGCGGATCCGCCTCGTCATCGTGCGAGTAGCTGTGGTCCGAGCGGAACGCGATTTTCAAGGCCGCGGGCTACTGCTTCCGCACCCCCAAGGCCATTCAGGCGTTCGGCAATGCCGGGTGCCAGTTCGACGACGATGCGGACGTGCCGCTATCGACGCGCCAGCGGGAGCAGGTAACTCAGATCCGGGCTACAGAGCGGCAGCTGGGCTGCGCACGGTGACGGGCCGGCCAGGGGTCGCGTGCGGCACCGCGAGGATCCTGAGGGGGCGAACTGATGCTCCTCACCGAGCACCTCAAGGCTAAGGGCTACCTAAAATAGCTGGTCTTCTCCTCGGATCGCAAACGCCTTCACGTCGGTGTTTGGCGTGTCGTCGAACCGCATTTCCGTTATACAAGCAGTATGTCGACGCCACCTACCCCCGGAGAGCCGAAGCTGCGAGGGCGCCCTCGTGGCAGGAATTTCGCCACGCCGTTCCCCATGCGGTTCTCGGTCGCTCAGCTGGACGCCGTTGACGAGTGGCGACGCAACCAGCCAGACCTTCCATCGCGCACGGAAGCCGTTCGCCACCTCGTCGACGTGGCGCTGAAGGCGAAGCGGTCCTGATGAGCGGCCACGTCAACGCCATCGCCAAAGCCGCGGCAGAGGCTGTTTTGCGAGATCGCATGCACGTTGCAGCGATTGATATGCCGCCGACCGTCTCCGATGCACTGGATGCTTGGATCGCAGATCAGCCCAATCCGAAACCCTCGCGCCAAGAAGTAGTCCGCGAAGCCCTCACCGCGCACTTGAAGACGAAGGGCTACCTGACATGAGGCCGGAGCCGCTGGCCGTGGGGCTGGGCATTATGGTCGCGGCGGTGGCCGCGGTCAGGCTCCTCCACGAGGTGGGCTACCACTACGCCGGTGTCATGATCCTGCTGACCGGGCTGCTTGTCGGCGGCCTCATCACGGTGTTGGGTAAAGCACGGGCGAACTGACGGAGCCGATCGTGAACCCCTACGTGCTCGCCACCATGGCTGCGCTGCTGACGGCCTGGATCGGTATCGGCGTTCTCGTGGTCGCCTACGGCACACCGCTCGGCGTCGCCTTTTACGTCCTGGCCATCGTCGCTACGAACCCCAGGGTGTGGCGCCTGCGCTGAAGCCGGCGTCATCTCCATCGAGGAGAATGGCGAGAAGCCTGTAGCTCGATGGTTAGAGCCGACCGCTCATAACGGCCTGGTTGCAGGTTCGTGTCCTGCCGGGCCGACCATATCAGGCGAATAGGCCAAGGTACCTGGCCAGCACATAGGAAAGATACAGTGCGGTCATTCCAGTGATCACGACGGCAGACGTGATCCGCCAGCGATCAAGGTACCCGGCATCGCGATCCGCATGAGCGGTCGCGCAAGGTAGACAATATGTGTGACCCGGCTTCGCTGCGGTACCGCATGATCGACATGCGCTGATCGCCAGCGATCTCTCGTTTGCAGTCATCCTGCGAATGAAAAGCCGCCCGCCGCCCCAGATCCGAGCGGCTTTGCTATTTGCAGTCAGCCTCATGCGAACACCTGCAGCCCCGTGTCAAAGCAGGGTGCAGTACTGGACTTAAATTCCGGTGTTTTGGCGGCATCGATAAGCGGCCATGATCACTCCGGCATTGTAAGGCTTAACGAACGGTCAAATCTGGGGCCCTTGTGACCACCTACGGCACGCCGCTCGGTGCCGCCCTCTACGCTTCGACCATCCTGTTCACAAACCGGGGCGTGTGTCGGCTGCGCTGACATCATCTACCGCCGCATGGAAGAAATCTTAAGAGCAAAATACCTCAAAAGTGCCGATCCCGGGCTCCTCAGAATTGCTTAGCCGATACCACCCGCAGCAGGCGGATCGACGCGAAACCAAATCATTCATGGGAAGTTGGATCCTTCAACAATATGTTGGAGGAAGCCATGCTGATGTTTTTGGTCGGGGTTGCCTGCGGCCTGATGATCCCGCTGGCAGTTGTGATTGTTGGCGCCGGCACGCTCGGTGCTGCAACTAGTATCTTCAACGATTGATACTCTCTTGCCTGCAGTAGGATCGAAAACACCGGTGCGGGCAGGCGTATCCCTCGAAGCGGCCGGCGTCATCTTCATCCAACAGAACGGCCGGGGGCCGCAGGCTTGCGGCGGGTGCGATGCTTGGTTCTCGGCGGCCAAGCGCCGACATCATCCAACTGTTCCAGAATGTATGAGTCGGGATTGCGGCCCATCATGTGCTGCCTTGCCCGCCAGTCGCGTTGCTGCGGCGAGAGCAGGTGGATCCAAGGCGGCGGTCCGTTTGGGTCGACGACCCGGTCCTGATCGTCATGCATAGGGGTCTGCCTCGGGTTCGCGGGTGACAGAGACTACACGAGATCGGTGTGGCCTGGGTCTGGACGCGAGCTCAGAGAGCGCCTGGGCGCGTGAGGCCAGCCACACGGACCTCTTATGCCGCCTCGACGACCGTTGCCCTCTCGCGGTAGGGGCAATCATGGCTTCCACCCTGACCGTCTCCGACCTTTCTAAATCGAAGGAGGTCACGGATGCGCAAGTGAATGCTGCGGTCGACGCGGTGCTTGCCAATCCAAACACCGGACCGTTCGAGCTGGCTTCCGGCTGGGTCCTGGACGTCACCACGGCCGTTAAGGCGGACCGGCATGCGACGGCCACTCTGAAGGAGCCGACAGCAAGACCGGGCAGCAGACGAGCTGCGGTCAGATCTGCGATCCTGCTCGCACAACCGGTGAAGTCATGAGCGACGATACGCCGGAAGCCGGAAACGAATGGCAGGTCCGCCTCGTGGCCTTTCTGCTGCCGCACCTGCGGGGCGACGATGCCGAGCGCGAGATTGCCCTCAACGCTGTGCTGACGGCGTTGGACACTGCGCATGCAGAGGGGCTGAGGCGCGCGGCTCGCTTCTGCCGGACCGTGGCAGCCGGCGCAGTGGAGCACGGCGAGGCCGCTGACGCTCTGGCCAGCAGCATCGAGCTGATGGCCGCGCAGGAGGATGCTGAGACGCTCGAACGCGCCCGACAATCGCAGGATCAACCGCGGTAGCTCGAACGGATGCCTCAGACCCTCACCGGCTGGATCCTGATCGCCGCCGTCCTGCTCTCGGGCATGGCAGCGGGCTCGACCGCGGCTGGCATGCTCGATGACGTCCTCGGCGATGGCGCTATCAAGCGTCGCGAAGTGGCTGCGCTTCTGATGCTCTTATCGTTGATGGTGGCATCGGCGCTGCTGCTGTGGCTGACCAATGGACGCTGAGCGGACGCCGACCGAACCGCATGCACCGATCCGTGGCCGCGCGCTCCTGGCGCTCCGAGCCTGTGCCGCCCAGCCGCAGGGTCTCCGGCATGAGGCCTATCCGACCTACATGCCGATGCTCAACGAGATGGGGTTGGTCGAGGAACGACACGTGCGCGGGGTCGGGCGGTCGCAGCCGGCGTGGTTCCTGACGGCGGCCGGGCGGGCGGTGATCGCAGAGCTCGAGCCGAACGAGGCGAGGGACTAGGCGCCCTTCGCCTCGAACTCCCAGATCGGCGGGCCCCATTCCTGACCCTGCCAATTCCGGTAGACCGACGTCCGCTCGAACAAGACCCGAGTCCCCTCCACGCCGACTACCTTGTCGCTGGCGATCATCAGCGCCCCGCAATAGTCGACCCGGAGGGTGCCGTGCTGCGGGTGGACGCCGAACAGCTGCTCCGCCGTCTAGCCGAGGGCGAGAGCGTCGGCACCGAAACGGTCGTAGAAATTGATGGCGGCTTCCCGGACTGCCGCCCAGCGCACCAGCGGCATGTAGCGGCAGGGCGAGGCGCGCTCAGCGATGCGGTCGAGCTGGTCGCGCCAGGTGGCGACGGTGGGCGGGAGATCGGCGAGGTTGGAGCTAGCTGACATGTGCCCCGCAGCTGCATTATTCACCGGTTGTCAAGCGACTAGGGGTCACCATACACATAACCGTGGAAATCAGCCCAAGCCGCTCAGATCTGAGCGATCGTGTGGAATGGCCGAACCAAATGACCGACCGCAAACCGCCGCCTGCTCCGCCACCCAAAGGTGACCCGTCCCGGCAGTCAATGCCGAAGACGCCTGAGCTGTCGCACGTTTTTGCCAAGAACCTTGAGGAAGCGGATGCCATCAAGCGAGACGCTGCCAGTCGAAGAGATCGACTCCGGCGCGGATTACGAGGGCCCACCGCCAAATTCAGTTTATGATTTCATCTATCAAGACGTCAGGCGAATAGGATCTTTTCTTGCTCAATTTGAAGAGCACGGCGTTCGGCAGCTGATCAAAGCAACCGAGGCGGTAAGTAAAACCGAGAGCACGCGCTCTACGGCCAGCGGAACCATTTCAGTTCCGCTGGTTGGTGGAGGTGGGGGCTCGGTAGATCTATCGGCCGCCAGTGAAAATAGAGACGCTGCTGAATACACCTTTGATCCGTTGTGGACTAATGCTCGGCGGCTACTTGATTATTTGACGCAACATGAATTGCTGAATAAGGAAATTTGGGAAACTCGGCTGGGCTCTTTTGTTCAGCTGGAAGGCGCGCTTGCGATCATTGACCCGAATCTCGCCAAGCCGATAATAAAGGTCAAATCTATTAAAGAGACGATGAGGAAGAGCATCGTGGCGGGCCTGAGCGGGACGCCGGGTGAGCGGAATAAAATGTTCGATGCATTTGTTGATCTGATAGATGTTATGCAGTCATCAGTACAGGCGCATTTAAGTGGAAGCAATTTCACTGCATGGTCCGCTCTGTCTGAAACCGCGTTATCTATAACAAGTTCCGATTTGGCTTTGAAGCATGGTTCTTTCATTCCAGGAAGGTGGACGCTGGTTGGAATCCTCGATGCATTCCCTGACCCAAAGGCAGAGCCGACTCCAGAAAACCCTGAGCCGCAGACTATGGATGACGTTGTGGCTGAATTTGCCGGCACGATGATCGGCACAATGACGGCTCAAATCACTTCAGTTTCCAGAGAATTGGTAGGCAGGCCTAGAAACTTCTTTGGGGTCACGCCCTTGGTCATATTCCGTGAGGTTTCTGCGGTCGGCTCAGCCTAAGCCAGCCTGCAGATCTGAAAAAGCCCGCGCCGGCGAACCGGGCGGGCTTCTCCAGATCCGACGTCTCGGGGGAAAGCAGTTCGGACCCAGGTAGGCATACCTCAACGCTGCGCCAAGAACGCTCAACGTGGCATCGCTCAAAGCACATAATTACCGAGGCTTAACCGAGGCCCGTCAGCGTAAGCAGGTCCAACCCTGGTAGGCAGATGCCGAAGCAAATTACTTTAGCGATCCCCCACCATCTCAGCGCCAATGAGGTGCGGAGGCGACTTGATCAGCAAACCGACTGGGCACTGCGTCGGCTCGAACGT
Source organism: Methylobacterium sp. WL7 (assembly GCF_008040085.1). Classification (NCBI taxonomy): domain Bacteria; kingdom Pseudomonadati; phylum Pseudomonadota; class Alphaproteobacteria; order Hyphomicrobiales; family Methylobacteriaceae; genus Methylobacterium; species Methylobacterium sp. WL7. The sequence goes on from NZ_VRVG01000047.1 coordinate 6,161, forward strand.
GAGAACATCACCGTAGCCTTGACGGACTGGTCTCAGGGGTGCCGGACTTTCACCGCTCGCGCTCTCGGACAGGACATCCGCGGCAAAGTCGTGGTGGCTGACGACAGCCTTTGGCTTGAGGCGAAGATGCCGTGGACGATCGGCATTTTGGCCCCTGCGATCGAAGCGGTGGCCAAGCACTACGCTGCGCGTCTTCTTGCCCCCGAGGGCGTCGCCTGAAACGAAAAAAGCCCCGCTCGGCGGCCGCCGGCGGGGCTGAGGTTGGCCTGAGAGGAACCGCGGGAGGCTTCGCAAGCCGCGGGCCAGGGATTTGTACGCTCGACCCCACCCCGATCTGCTCACGGGCGGGGCGGAAGTCGACCGATCAAAAGCGGCGCATGTGCTCTCCGAGTTCGAGGCGCATCCCCGCTTCGAAGCCGATGTGCCATGCCCGGACTTCAGCGGTTCGCATGCCGGCTTCCTGGTGCCCCCGGGCCACAATGATCCCGACCAGCTCTAGCCGGCGCACGACGCCCTCAACGCTGCCTGTCTCCGGGCTCAGCGTCTTGACCATCTCGCTCGCTGCAAGCCGGCCAGCTTTTTCGCCTCGGGCTGTGGGAGCTAGCGGCTTGCTATGCGGCGGCATGGGTCTCGATTACCTCACCTCAGTGAGCCGATACGCAACGCGGCTCGTGAGACAGGATGGGGCCGGGCGGTTACCGAAGCGTGCCAGCCGAGGTGTCAGTTGCAAGCGTAAGTACAAAGACGGATTGCCGCCGGCAAAGCGGGGACCATTTCTATCATCAGGTACACCACCTGGAGGCGCGCTATGTCATCCAAGTTCTATGTTTTCGAGAGCGAGACTGAAGCTCGGGAGTACGCCGCAAAGCACGGCGACAAGGCCCATATCGTCTATCGCGGTGACTACCGCCGAGACTGGCTGGTTTCGGTCGCTGAATAGCTCCAGGGCGCGGGCACGAAAAAGCCCGCCGCGGCGCTGGGCCGGGCGGGCGATGAAAATATACGGCAGCAGCGCGAGCGGCTGGGCCGAGCAATGGCCTATCGAGGCCTAGCGTGACACCAGCGACATTGCGATGACACCCGAACGGCCAGTTTCGGCATAAGGTCGGGCGACGATCCTTGAACGAAAAAGCCCCGCACGGCAGGCGCCGGCGGGGCGAAGGTAAGGGGCCTCCTGGTGCGTTACGCCAGGCGGCGGGTCGAATCGTATCAGGGCTGCGAGCATAGGGATGCTCGCCCCGATGACAGATCGGGTCACCTGACGGCTCATTCCGCCATCGACAGATGCCGCCCGTGGTTCTCGACGATGTCGCGGAAGAGGGGGCCGGTAGCCAAGGCTGTGCCCTCGCCTAGCGGGCCTTCATCCGAGTAAACAAAACGCGCCTGACGATAGACCGGTTAACAATCTGTTAACCAAATTTGTTAACATATCATTAGGCGCCGAGATCGGACGCGAGGCAGCCTCTTCGAGCAGAGGGTCAAAATCCCATGCGCTTCTACTTCGATTTTGAGAATGGCGAGGAAGCTGTCCGAGATAACAGCGGCTTCGAAGCGGCTAGTCTGAAGCAAGCGCTGGCCGATGCTCTAGATGTGATCCTCGAAGTGGCCGAAGAAACAGCCGAAAACCGTCCGGATGATACTTGGACATTGGTAGTGCGGGATCAGACTAGGTAGGGGACTCATTCAGGTCCATGCGACGACACAGGAAACGAGCGCGACTGCGGCGAGATAGTTGCAGGCCAAGCGGTCGTAGCGGGTCGCGACGCGCCGCCAGTTCTTGAGATGACCAAACAGGCGCTCGATCCGATTGCGCTGCCGATAGGCGATCCGGCTGTACTTGTAGGGGACGGTTCGGGTGGCCGTGGACGGGATGGTGGCGATCACCCGGTGGCTCTTAAGCCAATCTCTCAGGCTCTGCGCATCGTAGGCCTTGTCGGCGATCAGGCGCTTGGGCGGCACCACGGCCTGCACCAGAGGCAGCGCCATGCTGATGTCGGCCACGTTGCCGGGCGTCAGGGCGAACGCAACCGGTCGGCCACGACCATCGGCCAAGCCATGGATTTTGCTCGTGAAGCCGCCGCGCGAGCGCCCGATGGCCTGGCTCCAGGCCCCCCTTTTCCGCCCGATGCCGAGCGGTGGGCCTTCACGTGCGTGGCATCGAGCATCAACGCGTCTGGAACAGGACCTGCGGCTGCGATCTTGGCAAACAGCCGTTGCCAGATCCCGCGCTGCGACCACCTGTTGTAGCGGTTGTAGATCGTCGTGTGGGGCCCGTAGGCGGAGGGCGTATCCTGCCAGCGGCAGCCGACCTTCAGGACGTGCAGGATGCCGCTGATCACCCGCCGGTCGTCGACCCGAGGCTTGCCGGGTTGGCCGTGCGGCAGGTGCGGCTCGATCCGCGCCCAGGCTTCATCCGAGAGCCAGAACAACCGTGCCATCGCGATCCTCCTGCGCTGGAAACCTCAAACTCAGGAAGAAAACGCAAGAGAGCGCAGATGGTTGTATGAGTTCCCTACCTAGCATTACAGTTGCGTTTTTTGGCTTTTTCGTCGTCGGCGTGTTTTGCTGGGCTTACGGCGGTGACGCCCTTTGGCGTCTGACGCTCGGCGTTTGAGATGAGCGTTTCGGGCAGCCGCCTGATGCGCGCGTCGCCAGAGCGACCACGCGATGACGTGGGCGGGCTGGATGCGCCGCTGCGCCAGCCGTACGGCGAGGCGGCGGATCTCCTGGACCGACCAGCGGATCAGTGAGCGCCCAGCCTCGGGGGGCGTGATCTCATCCTGGCTCGTCTTTTTGGGGGCGGCGCGTTGGCGTGATGGCGGATCACCGCCAGCAGGGCGAAGGCCATCATCACCAGGCTGACGTGCCGGTGCCAGCCGTGCCAGGAGCGGGTCTCGTTGTGAGCCAGCCCAAGCTCGGTCTTGGCGGTCTCGAACGCGTCCTCGATCGTCCAACGCTGGCCCTCGACCGCCACCAGGGTTGCGATCGGCGTGCCGGCCGGGCACCAGGTCGTGAAGTATGCCCGCTCGCCATCGCTCAGGCTGCGGCGGATCAGGAGCCCGCGCGTCCACACGCCGGTTTGGTCGTCGTCGGCGCCAGCGAGGTCGGCCAACTCGCAATAGGCCCAGTCGTACAGTCGTGCCCCCTTGGTCCCCTCTCCCGCCGACAGGCGCGCCCAGGCCGACGGAGCGAGGCTGTCGGCGATCACCTCGGCGGTGCCGGTCACAAGCGGCTTGCCGACCCAGGAATTGAACCTGTGATCGGTCTTGACCCCGAGCACATAGCCCTTGCCCGCGCGGCGTAGCGCTTGTCCGATGTCGCCGACCCCGTAGACGGTGTCGGCCGCCACCCAGGAGAACGGCACGCCGGCGGCGATCGCCCGCTCAATCATCGCCAGCGCCAATCCCGGCTTGGTCGAAAAGCTCGTGCCCTCCGGCACGTGGGCGGCGGCTAATCGGGCCGGATCCGAGGTCCAGGTCTTGGGCAGGTACAAGGCCCGATCGATGAACGCATGACCGTGCCGCGAGGCGTAGGCCGCGAACACGCCGATCTGACAGTTCGTGATCTTGCCGGCCGAGCCGGTGTACTGGCGATGCACGTCGCACGAGGCTTTACCCTGCTTGAGAAAGCCGGTCTCGTCGAGAACCAGAACCGCGTCCGGGTCAGCCAGGGTCTCCAGGGCATAGTCCCGCACCACGTCGCGCAGAGCATCCGCATCCCAGCGTCCGCGCCCGAGCAGTGCTTGCTGACGCCAGGGCCCGGGATCGCCCGCGGCTTCCGCCCGCATCCAACCCGTCTTGCGCCGCTCCGCGCCGAGCAGCCCGTCCAGGAATGCCCCGGCCGAGGCCGCGACCCGCTCCTGCGTAAACAGCGGGCGCAAGCGTCCCTTCACCTCTCGCAGCGACGAGGCCCACAACTCCAGCGTCGCCTCGATCGAGGTCCCCGATGTCCATGATGCGCGAATCATGGTGACGCAGAGAGTCAGAACCTCGTCGAAAATGCAACTGTAATGCTAAGGCTGGAGGAGCTTACGGAGGACGACATGGGTAGTGAGAGAGCGGTGCTGGCAGGGGGATGCTTCTGGGGCATGCAAGATCTGATCCGGCGTCAGGAAGGTGTGATGTCGACCCGGGTCGGCTACACCGGCGGGGACGTGGCGAACGCTACTTACCGCAACCACGGCACTCACGCGGAAGCCATCGAAATCGTCTAGGACCCGACACGGACGACTTTCCGGCGCGTGCTGGAGTTCTTTTTCCAGATCCACGACCCCACCACCCCGAACCGCCAAGGCAACGACTGGGGCCTAAGCTACCGTTCGGCGATCTACTACACCGACGACGACCAGCGTCGGGTTGCGGAGGACACCATCGCCGACGTCGACGCATCCGGCCTGTGGCCCGGGAAGGCCGTGACCGAGGTGGCGCCCGCCGAAGACTTCTGGGAGGCCGAGCCAGAACACCAGGATTACCTGGAGCGGCGGCCCAATGGGTACACCTGCCACTTCGTCAGACCGAACTGGGTCCTTCCCGTAAGATCTGCGGTCGCGCAGAACGCCTGATTGCGCCTAAAGGCGTTGGCGCCTCTGAGCGTCAACGCCTCAACGATGGGGTCGCGATTATCGTAAGGTCGCGGATTCCCCGTTCTCGAGACGCCTGTCCTCGCCATCGGGACCGCCCCGCGCGACGTGGTCGTTTAGGCGGCCCAGGTGCTCGAAGACGTGTTCGAACGCTGCGGTGACAGCCTTCTCGAATGAACCGTCGCCCTTGCCTTGGGCGTCCTTGAGGGCGCCAAGCAGAGCGCGATGCTTCTCGGTATCGGCAGACATGCGTTTCTCCCAGCCGGCGACTGTACCGACTCGGTGAGCCAAGCTCCTTCTTCGGTGCCGGTTCCTGAAGGGTGATGCCGGCTCCGACCTCAGGGCGCCGTTCACCACCGGTCATGCGAAGAGCGGGCTTGGCAAACAGCCAGCTGCTTTCCGGGATGGAGGACCTGACCGGATAGCCCGTGCCGAAATCGTTCGACCCCGGCATCAAGCATCTGATCGTCGCAACCTAACCGCTAGAGAAAAGACTGCTTCCCACCAACTGAGAGAAAAACTACGCGGTGCTTTACCACCCGTAGCGCCGTAGACCTCACCGTTGACGTGGCTCCCCCCTTAAAAGTAGCCCTCCCTGAGGTATGGCTTTGAGCCATGCCGAGGTTGACCCCGTTTGTGATCAACGGCCTATGCAAGTTCTCGGGCTATCGGATGCCCCTCCGGATCTTGGTTCGGGCGAAAGGTGAGCCTCCGGGTCTCATTCTGCGGCTTGTTGTGGGTGCCGAACACTCCGTGCCCCCGGTACCCCAAGACCGATCGCCTTTGCGATCGCCGAGCGTTGCTCGGCGTAGCTGGGGGCCACAGTCGGGTAGTCGCTGGGCAGGCGGTAGCGGGCACGGTACGTCTCAGGCGTAAGGCCGTGGGCGGTGAGATGTCGCTTTAGGGTCCGGTACAAACGTCCGTCGATAAAGCTCATGATGTGGTCATTCTGGACCGATCTGCGGATCTGAGCAGGAGTCGGGACTTCAGTGGTTGCGATGGCTGAATGGAGTTCGTCTGATGGCTGCTCCAGGTTGCAGAGTGCCCAATGAATGGACTCGAACAAACCTGGCAGATCAGCGGCTGCGATGTGATTGTTGGTGACATAGGCGGCCGTGATCTCAGCTGCCAGCTCAAGGCATGAGTGTGGCAGTAATTCTTGAGAAGACATTTTAGTCATTGAAGCTTTCCTCACATGGCCCCCTGCCACCGGCAAAAGCATAAGACTGATGCCACTTGCTGGGCTTTCGTAGCGCCGGTAGATATTTTCAGAAATAAGTGCCCTGTCGCTGGATTTTTGACGGATTCCAGCGACAGGAAGATGATGTTGATAGGCAAAGCAAGCTGCCAATTGTCGTGAATTTTAGGTCCTGTTACCTGGGGATTTTTTCAAAGCGATCGTCATTTTAGCTTGGAAAGGAGAAATCCAAGTTCGATCAGTACGACGTCAACAAGTTCGCGTAGCTTCGGGTCAATAAGTTCGTTAACGGTTTGTCGAAGATCCAGGGCTTGCTCGGCGGCGCGCCTTATGAGCTCACCCCCGTCATCGACATGGCTGCCATTGGCCAGCGCGTTGCTCATGACATGGTGGCCTTCTTCAGCTTGCCAGCCGGGCAGCGACCCGGCTTTCTGGCGCCAAGACCGAGTCCGTGCTTCCGCGCATCTTTTGCAGCTGTCGGAGGCTGCGGCCGTCGAAACCTGCATTGACCGCGACGATCTCGACGTCATCGATCATCTGCGGAAGCCCAAGTGGTAGGGCATGGATATGCAACTGAAGCAGCCGTAGAAGCCAACTCGTCGGCATTTCGGAGACGAAGCCTTTCAGGCCTCGAGGCAACCCCCACTCGACGATGCCTGTGAGAATGGCCAGGGCTGTTGGATTAAGCCGACGGCCCGAGGTGCGAGCGGAACCGGCGACGCCGATCCGACTCCATTCGACGATATGCGGTGAGGAGGGTGGCACGCCTTCGCAAAGCTGAGGCAAATGCGTGGAGAGAACGTAGGGGCGTGCGGTTGGAAGAAGCCTGGAGTATCCCACAACCTCATTGTCGTCGACTGCGAGAAGATGGACGGCGTGCTCGTCGTCAAACTCGTCGATCTCACGCTTGTCATCGCGCGCGATTGCTGCCCAGCCCATCTCCTCCACGAAAATCCTATGCCGCAGGCGCCACGCTTGCTCCATTAGGTCTCGGTTATGATCGATATTCGCGGCAGTGATGACTTGAATCATGAAACACCTCCGTGCTTGGTGTGCCCGCCCGACAAGGCGCGCGACACCACGCAAACGCGTGGTGTCCGCCCGTTTGTTGCGCGGTGTGGGCTATTTCCGGAGATGAGGTCTCGGTGCTATCGTCAGTTGAACCGCGGCTCGAAGCTTTCGAGAGCAGACGATTGGACCTGTCGTGAGCCGAAAATCACTCGATCACACGCTCAAGTTGCTCAAAGAGCTTGACCGAGCTGTCAGCGTTCCCGAGGTGGTTTCAACGGTACACCGCCAACTCGCGGGTTTTGGGATCGACGCGATCATCGCCGGGCTTCTCCCTACATCTTCCGCCCTGACCGGCTTCAACCGGCAGTTCCTGGTGATGGAAAGCGTTCCCGACGAGTGGCGGCAACGGTACCTGCATCGGCGCTACGCCGCACACGATCCGATCGTCGTTCAAACCCTGCACAGGCAGACGGGATTTGGCTGGCGCGACCCCGCACTTCCGTCGCCGACGTCGGAGACCGCTGTTCAAATCATGAACGAGGCGGCCGAGTTCGGCCTTAGCGACGGCTACACGGTCCCCCTGACGACCGTCGAGGGTGAGATCGGCGGGATGAGCTTTGCGGGCCGCCGGCTCGAGATAGCCCCTGAGCATCGCGGAATGCTGACGCTTGTCGCGAGCTACGCCTTCGGTCACGGCCTGCTTGTGCGCGGTCAGCCAATCGAACAATCCGCCGGCCTTTCACCGCGCGAGCGTGAGACCCTTCAGTGGACCGCTGAAGGAAAAACCGACTGGGAAATCGGCGAGATCATGGGCATCTCGGAACACGGGGTCGACTCACACCTGCGCGGGGTGCGCACGAAACTTCGAACACGCAATCGGGCGCAGTCTGTTGCCGAAGGTTTCCGGCTCGGTTTGATCGTCTAGGTACGGGGCATCCCGCATCGGCCGACAGAGAATTCGAGTAGCCCTTGGCGCACGACGAGCGAGACGATCATCTTCTGCGATTGATTGCGGCAGCCCTCAGCGTACCTGTGCAAGCGTTTGCGACTGAAATTGCTGTCGAACTGGACAAGGCCGGTGATCTGCACGGCACATACCTGCTCGCCAGGTTGATCCGGGCTTTCCGCGCACTTCCGAACGACGATGAGCGGCTCGAGGCGCTCCGCATAATCGAAGAACGAACAAACCGGACGTCTTGACGCAGGCCGCACATCACACGCCGATAATAGATGGTTCCGGGCGCCAACGTCTGGGCGGCCACGAACGACAGGATCTGGCCGAAAGCGCACTGTCTGCTTACAAGCAGCAACGCAGAAAAGCGGACGGCCCACCGTCAACATCATGCGATCAGGTCAAGGCGTCTCGCGAGATTTGGAGGCGCGTGGTTCCCTGAAGGAACACCAGAGCCTACGCAAGGCAGCGGCGCAGGCCCGGTCGGCCACTAATTACGCCTGTAACCTTATCGCCGATCGGCGAAACGCTGCGGTCATACGCAAGGCGCAGACACCCGGTCAGGAGCAGGGACCGTCGTTCACCACCGAGCACGGAACAGTGCAGCGCGTGCGACCGACCAGAACCTGCTTTGTCGCCGTCACGGGTCCTCCATGAAAATCCTCTTTGCCGCTACGCCGGCCGCCGGCCACCTCAATCCGCTGCTGGCCATCGCCCGCATGGCCTTGGCGCGCGGCGACGAGGCGCTGGTGGCCACGGCCGGGTACCTCCGCCCGTCCGTCGAAAAGTCCGGTGCCCGCTTCCTGCCGCTCGCCGCCGGCGCTGACATCGACCTCACGCGGATCGAAGACGTGTTGCCCGAACGCGCAAGTCTCCCCCCGGGCCCGGAGCAGCTCCGCTACAATTTCGAGCGTATCTTCCTCGACCCGATGCCGCCGCAGGCCGAGACGCTGCGCAGGATCATAGCGTCCGAACGTCCCAACATCATCGTCGTCGACGATCTGTTCTTCGGCGCGACGGCCCTGTTCCTGGACGAGGGGACGCCCCGGCCACCGATCGTCGCCTGCAGCATCACGATCATGGTGGCCGACAGGCCGGACGGGGCTCCGACCATGATCGGGTTGCCGCCGGCACGCGACGAGGCCGCGCGCGCGGCATACGCGGCCATCGCAATCGAAGCCGAACGTGTGTTCGGTGCGCCGGTCCGCGCTTACGCGGATGCCAAACTCGCCGAGATGGGCCTGCCGCCGTTGCCGTGCTCGGTGCTGCATTCGCGCCATCTCATGGCCGACGCCGTCCTTCAGACGACCGTACCGGCGTTCGAGTACGATTTCGGGGGCCTGCCCGACCACGTCCGTTTCGTCGGCGCACTGCCCCCTCCGCCGCAGCGGGACGCCGCCTTGCCGGATTGGTGGGGCGAACTCGATGGGTCCAAGCAGATCGTGCTCGTGACCCAGGGGACCGTCGCCAATACCGATCTCGGCGAGCTGATCGAGCCGACCCTATCCGCACTCGGCACGCGCGACGACCTACTGGTGCTTGTCACCACCGGGTTCCGATCAGTCGGGAACATCCGCGGACCGATCCCGAAGAATGCTCGTCTCGCCGAGTTCCTCGATTTCGCGGTGCTCCTGCCGAAGGTCGACGTGCTGGTCACCAATGGCGGTTACGGGACTGTGCAGCTGGCTCTTCAAGCCGGCGTCCCGATCGTGGCGGCGGGGCGCACCGAGGACAAGGCCGAGGTCGGCGCCCGGGTGGCGTGGTCGGGCGTCGGCATCGAGATCCCGTCGCAGCGGCCAGAGGCTCGAGACCTGCGCGCGGCGGTCGATCGGGTCCTGACCGAGCCGTCCTTCGCCGAGCGCGCGCGGGCGATCGCGGCGGATATGGCGGCGATCGATACGCCGGCGGCGATCCTGGAAACGCTGGACCGCCTCGTCGCCGAATCCAAGGCGACCTGATCCGCTCCGAGAGTCCCGGCACCACGAGACATCGTCTCACCGCCTGACGGAAGCACGCCGGCGACGCCGAAGCGACCCTCGAAGGGCCCTGAGCCCGGCAGAGCTGGACTGCGGCCCGTTCGGGACCCGGCATCCCGGCGCGCGGCCTTCCCCACGAACCGATGGTGCTACGGTTGCATGGGCGGCGACGGGCCGCCCCGTTTCCCCGAATGCCGAGCGGAAGCGCTAGAAGGCGGCCCCGCGGCATCCGTCGGCAGTCCCCGTCGACCATCTTCCCGCACGCTCACAGCGACGGTTTTGAAGCCGGCCCTCGACCGGTGCGTCTCTGCCTCAATGCCGGGTCGTATCGACGATCAGCGACCCGCGCGTCTTGCCCGAGGTGCTATCGCGCGTCGCGACGGCGCGCCACAGGCGCTCGGTACCGACCAGGAAGGGTCGGTAGTCGCCGTTGACATCCCCGACGAAGACCAGGTCCGCGTCCGGCAGATATCCGAGGATCGGCGAGAAATGTCCGGCGCCGCGGCCGAATAAGGGACCGCGATGGAAGTTGACGATCAGCCGCTTGTTGGGATCGTTGCCGCTGTTCATCAGATCGCGGAACGCCGGTAACGTGAGATCGCGCACGACATCGACCGGGTTGTCGAGCCGCCTCCGGATCAGGTCGGCCAGCTCGTCCAGGGTCAGCCCGTTCACGAGCACGCCGAACCAGGGCTGGAACGCCGTCCCCCGGAGCACGTCGGCTTGCGAGAAGTCGACGCCGAGGGAGCGCAGCAGGTTCGCCACCGTGGCCGGACCGCAGAAGCTCGGATTGTTCTGGTACTCGTAAGGCCGTCTCCGGTACGCCGCCGCCACCGGCAGAGCCCAGGCCCGCGCCAGCAGCGCAGGATCATGAAAGTCCGGCCGCGTCTCGATCGACGTGACGGACGCGTATGCGTTCGGCCTGAGGAGACGCGGACCGACGCTGGCCGCGCCGGCCAATCCGGCCAGAAGAACAGCCGATCCGAAGAAGGCGGCCAGACGGCGCTTCCAGACCCGGCCTCGACGAACCTGTTCGGCAACCATGCGGATGAATCCCGGTCCCTTTGAGATTGCGCCCGGCCGCTACGGGGCCAGAGCGATGGCGAACAGGCGCAGGACGACACGTGCGCCGCGCACGGGCTGAACGGCGACGATCCGCGCCGCGCCGGACGTCGCAGACCGCACCACGGCTTCCGAGGCGACGCAGTCGCAGGCCGTCGTGCGGGTCATCTGCTCCAGGCGGCGCGCCACGTTGACGGTATTGCCCACCGCGGTGAAGGCCGACCCCGATGCGGACAGGCGACAGACCCGCCCGCGCCCGCTCACGGCTCCAGGCCAGCATGGCGGCAGCCAGGGAGCGGGCCGCCACGACGGCGCGATCCGTATCGTCGGGTGCCGCGCGCGGCACGCCGAAGACGGCCATGACCTCGTCGCCGACGAATTTGTCGACGAGGCCGCCCGCCGCCTCGATCGCCCCCGCGGCGCGGCGGCGGAACTCGGCGAGGAACGCTGCGACATCGCCCGGCGATAGGGTTTCACAGAGTCCGGTGAAGTCGCGGATGTCGGCGAACAGCACCGTCGCCTCCTGCTCCCAGCCGGCGCGCAGGGTGACGGCATCGGTTTCGGCGACCAACCGGGCGACCGCCGGCGCCGCCAGACGCGCGAGGTTGTCCCGGTGTCGGGTCATGATTCGCGCGGCGGAGTGCAGGCGCCGCACCTGCAGCGCGAGCGACGTTAGGGTGAGCCCGGCAAGGCCGAGGGTGATGGGCTCCGACCCGGTCGCGGACGCGAATCCCATCAGCAGCGGCGCCGGCGCCGCGGCGAGGAGCGCGTTGCCACAGGCCGCGGCTGCGCGGCGGCGGACAGCCTGGGCCAGCTCGGCCGCACGGCGTTGCCGGCCGAGCCAGGACGCCGGGTCCGCCACCGCGGCGCCGACGTCGGGGAGGATGATCGCCGACATCAGCAGCCCGAGCAGATGCGGTTGATGATGCGTTGCGCCCGGAGGTGCTCGCGCTCGACCGTGGGCGAGCGGAGGTCCCGGATCGTCCGGTACGGGGGCGGGAGCGGCCGTGCGGTGGGGCTCGGCACGTCGGGCTGTGCGAAGCGTGGGACCGGTTGTGCCCGTACGGCGGTCGGGGCCGTGAGGGCCAGGAGAAGGGCTCCCGCCGCCGCGCCTGCGAGAGGTTTTGTCTGCCCTAAAATCATCATCGTCTGCTCCGGTGCGTGGAGCTTCAGGATTAAGTTTCGGGAATTGCGCGATGATTTCCGAAAATCGGAAAGCTATGACAGCGGAAATGCAGATGATTGGTCCGATTACTCGTGGCGTCGGCCGGAAAATACAATCTTCCTTCGGAGGAAATCTGTACATAGTCGAGCGGAACCTGGCCCAGCGGGCCGGGTGCCGTCGGGAGCGCCGTGGAACAGCGGCCCGTTCCGCGGCGGCTCCTGGGTTGATCCAGTGCCCGATCAGGCGGCGACCAGCAGCGGACCGATGCGCCGGATGCCGCTGTGGCCGTGGAGGACCGGCATCGCGCCCGTCAGGCGCAGGCTTGGAGCGAGGCGCATCAGGACGGCCAGCCCTTCCTCCAGCTCAATCCGGGCCAGGGCCTCGCCGATGCACCGGTGCGCGCCGCCACCGAAGATCGGATGCAGGCGCGGAAGGTCGGTATGGCGAATGTTGAACGTGTCCGGGTCCTGGAAGGCCGCCGCGTCCCGCAGCGCCGACAGCGTCGAGAGCATGATCAGGCTTCCGGCCGGCACGACGGTTCCATCGAGGTCGATGGCCTCCCGGGCGACCCGCCCCGCGGAGCCGACGCTCGGTTCGTAGCGAAGGGATTCCGCTACGGCCGCCGGAGTCAGACCCGGATCGCGGCTCACCGCCGCCCATTGCTCCGGATGCTGCAGCAGCAGTGCCGCCTGCATGGCGCCGGCGACCCGGGTCGTGTCGGTGCCGCCGATGATCATCTGAACGAGTTGGATGACCACCTCCTCGGAGGTCAGATCGCCCGCCCCCTCGGCCTCCGCGAGGAAGCGCGACAGGAAATCGTCCTGCGGAGCCGACCGGCGCGCCTCGAGGATCGCGCGCACGTAATCCTGTAGCGCGACCGCCGCCGCTTCGAGGCTCGGGATGTCTGCCGGTCCGAAAGTGAAGCTCAGCACCCGGGAGACCTCGTAGGCGAGGTACGTGAAGCGGGGGATGTCCTCATGCGGCAGACCGAGGATGTCGGCGATGGTCTGGGCCGGGATCAGCGCGGTGTAACGCGCCACGAGGTCAATCTCCCCGTCCGGTAGCCAGTCCCGGACGAGGTTCTCCGCGGCCCCGCGGATCCGGGGGCGCAGGCCTTCCATCATCCGGGCCGCGAAGGTCCGGGTGAAGGGCGAGCGGCGCCGACGATGGGCCGCCCCGTTGGCGGTGAGCATCCCATGCGCGAAGATGTCGAAGAGCTTTCCTTCCGGAATTCCGCGCTTCTCGGGGTAAAGCGTTTCGGTCGCCCGCAGGCGCGGATCGCGCATCAGTCGATCGACGTCCCCGGCCCGGAGAACGACGAAGCCCGCGACCTCGTGGCCGACCACGGGCAGCCGCGGCCGCCACGTGCGGAATGTCCCGTGCGGATCGGCCTCCAGTTCGGCCACCGACAGCGTCGGGACGTGTCTGGGAGGCTCGAGCGCGCCAGCCTGCCACGTCCGATCTTCGATTCCATCCATCGACATAGCCTCGCTGCTGCTTTGCGCGAGGAGCCTCGAAGGCCGAAGCTACACCATCATGTCGGACGTGGAGCCGATGGTTACCGTCATAACATGCGGTCCGCCGGGGCGTCCGCTGCATGCGGAAGGACACGTCCGGTGCGCGTCGGACGCGTGCATCGAATGTCCTGACATCGTACCGCAACCTTCCGCTTCGAGAACGACTGCGCTTCACGGGAGAGATCCTCATGCGGGCAGAACAAGCGGACCACGACATCTTCGAGATGTTACTGAGGCGCACGATCACCGAGTCCGTGATCAAGGGTCTTGATCACGGGATCTCCGGCGCGACGGACCTTGTCGCGCGCCTGCGGCACTACGCGCGGCGGGCGCGCCAGGAGCAGCTGAGCCCCCAGACCCTCCAGGTCATCGCGTCGGCGCGTCGCCTCCTGGGGGACCGGCCGGGGACGCGGCTCGCTTCGTGACACGGACTTTCGGTGCCGGGCGGCATCCGCTCTGGATGCCGCCCGGGACACACGCATCATGCGGCGGGAGGGCGTGCGCCTCCTATCCGCCGACGGCCTTCAGGCCCACGTCCAGGAACCGCTCGATCATCGCGTTGACCTGATCGGCCACCTCGATCGTGTTGAAATGTCCCGCGAGCAGCGTCTTGGCGGTGACGAGTTGCGGGCAGAGCTCACGCAGCCGGTCGAGATTCCGCGCCGCCTCCACCAGGGGCACGTCCGCCGAGATGTAGGCCATGGGGATCCGGCAGGCGCGCGCGGCCGGGACGGGATCGTGGTGCAGCACCATGCTCCGCAGCGCCGCGTAGGCCACGTGCTGCGGCGTCCGCTGGGCCGGGCCGAGGATGAACGTGTCGAAGAGCGCCTGCCGCCGCGCCGGATGGTCGTAGTCGCACGCGATCGCCCAGGCCATGTCGCGCACGACACTCCGGTAGTCCGGGCCGCCCACGCCTGCCAGCAGGCCTTCGATCTCGGCACTGCCCGCCCCGTCGGGCGACGGCAGGACGATCGTGTCGATCATCACGAGGCCGGCGGCGAGGTCGGGATGGCGGCCGCACAGTTCCAGGGCCACCGCGCCGCCGAGGCTGTGACCGATCACGATCGGTTGCGCCAGGCCCAGGGTCCGGCACTGCCACGCAACGTCGTTGGCGAAGCCCTCCATCGTGTAGTCCCCCTCGGGCGCGTCGCTGGCGCCGTGGCCACGCAGGTTGACCGCCACGACGCGGCGCGTCCGCGCGAAGTGCGCGATCTGCGGGGTGAAGACGCCGTGATCGCCGGTCCAGCCGTTGATCAGGAGCAGCGGGTGCCCCTGGGGCGTGAGGGGTCCGGCCTCGATATGGGCGAGCCGGGTGCCGTCGCGGGTCAGGTGGACGGGCTGCCACGGGGGTGGGTCGAAGATCATACAGGTTCTCCGTGTCGCTGGGAGGGGAAGCGGGACGAGGGCGGAACGGCGGCCGGGCACGCGAGGCCAGCGAAGGCCGCGATCGCCGCGAGGCAGCCGCCGAGCATCACGGCGGCCATCGACAGGGCGGAGCGCCCGTCGAAGAAGCAGGCGACGAGATCGCTTGCGACGGCCGCCCCGACCATCTGCAGGCAGATCGTGACGGCACCGGCGGTGCCGGCGGCCTCGGGAGCCGCCTCCGTCGCGCCGTGGATAGCGTTCGGCGAGACGAGGCCGAAGGCGAGGCCCATGCCGGCCATCGCGGCGATCACCGGCACCCCCGAGGGCGGCCAGGCCAGCGCATCGACGAGGAGAATCGCCGCCACGACGGTCGCCCCGGGGAGCCCGGCGCCGATCACCCGGTGGGGGCCGATGCAGCGGGCGGCGAGTCGGCCGTTCAGGGTGGCGCCGGCCATCACCGACAGGGAACTCGCCCCGAAGACGAGCCCGTAGGCCGACGGGCTGAACCCGAGGGCGCCGACGAACACCAGTGCAGAGCCCGTGATGTAGGCGAAGACCGCGCCCGCTGCCGCGGCGTTGCACAGGGCGTGGCCGAGGAACGCCCGGCTCGCCAGGATCCCGACATAGCCGCCCAGGATCCCGATATAGCCGCCCAGGATCCCGGCCGGCGCCGGACCGGGAGCACGGCGCAGGGTCTCGTCGATCTGCGGGATCGCCGCTAGGGTCACCAGGGCGGCGGCGGCCGGCGCGGCGTGGATCAGGCGCCAGCCGCCGACATCCATCAGGCCGGCCCCGAGCGTCGGGGCGACCATCGGCACGACGTTGACGGTCAGGACGACGAACGACATCCGGGCGCGCGCCGCCTCGCCGGTGAACAGGTCGCGCACCATCGCGAAAACCGCCATGCCGGGACCGGCTGCGCCGATCCCCTGGACGGCCC
This sequence comes from Methylobacterium sp. WL7, assembly GCF_008040085.1. Lineage (NCBI taxonomy): Bacteria > Pseudomonadati > Pseudomonadota > Alphaproteobacteria > Hyphomicrobiales > Methylobacteriaceae > Methylobacterium > Methylobacterium sp. WL7. The sequence continues at coordinate 21,926 of NZ_VRVG01000047.1, forward strand.
GGAACAGCAGGACCTGCGGCAGCGTCCGTGAAGCGGCGCAGCCGATGCTGCCTCCGATCAGGATGAGGCAGCCGCCGACGATCACCGGCCGGCGTCCGAGCCGGTCCGAGACCGGCCCGTAGACCAGGAGCGCGGCCCCGAGGCCGAGCAGGTAGACGGCCATGGCCGCGCCCATCGCGGCGGTCGGGACGTGCAGCGCCGCCGCCGTCTCCGACAGGCTCGGCAGGATCATGTCGATCCCGAAGGTCGGGAGCGCCGCGAGCAGCCCGAGCAGCGCCGAGAAAGCCCGCGAATCGGGGTGGATGCGGCGGGTCCGCGCCGGCATGGTGGTCCCCCTCACGCCCAAAGCCGGGCTTCACCTCGGGATGCGGCATCCCGGTGCGCGGCGACCATCGCGGCGATCTCGCGGACGAGCCCGCCCGCGTCGAGATCGGCTCGAACGGCGGCGCCGAGGGACCCGGCGGCCGTGCGGAAGCCCGGTTCCACCAGGAGCCGGTGGACCGCCGCCGCGATCTCGCCCGCGCTCGCCGTCGCGGGCAGGCGCAGGCCGGCGCCGCGCAGCGCGATCCGGGCGGCGTTGTCGGCTTGGTCGCGGGCGAGCGGGATCACCAGGAGCGGCACGCCGTGCAGCAGCGCGCGGCTGACGGTCCCGTGGCCGCCCTGGCAGATCACCAGATCGGCCTCGGTCATGAGGGCATCGTGGGAGGCGGTCGCCACGACGCGGATGGTGTCGGGGGCGTCCAGGTCCTCGGCCTCCACGTTCGGGCCGGTGGTCACGATGGTCTCGGCCTCGACCGTCCCGACGGCGTCCACGATCCGCCGGAGGAGGTCGGTCTGGTTCTGGGCACCGGTGCTGCCGGCGACGAGGATGCGCGGCCGGCCCGCCCCGGACCACAGGGTCCGGGCGCCCCGCGACCAGATCGGCTCGTCGAGCAGCGGGCCGATGTAGCGGTAATGGGCGGGGAGCATCGCCCCGTCGAAATCGAAGGCTTGGCTGACCGCCAACAGGACCCGCTCGGCCCGATCGTAATGCGCGAAGGCGCTGGCGACCGGCGCCAGCCCGAAGGCGCGGCGTGCGTCGTTGAGCGCCGGCCGGCTGCGCTCCATTGCCGAAACGATCGTGTCGGTTGCCGCGTCGACCGCGGCCCGCTCCGCTTCCGTCCGCGGCGGCGTCAGGCCGCTCGCGGCGGGGGGCATGCCGGGCAGCGGGCGAATGCTGATATGCGGCGACAGGACGGCGTGCGGGATGCCGGCCGCCTCGGCGGCTAGGGCGCAGCCGACCAGCAGGTCGATGCTGAGGACCGCGTCGGTCGGGAGACGATGGATCTCGTCGAGCGTGTCCGCGGCGTAGGCGCCTGCCGGGGCGAACATGGCCTGGCGCAGCCAATCGGCCAGATCCGAGAAATCGACCGGATCGGCCTCCTGTCCGGTCGGGGCCCGGCGCCACCCGACGAACGGGAAGCCCGCCGCCTCGACCTCGGCGCTCATGGCCGGATCGGCCATGATGCGCGGGCGGTGCCCGGCCCGGTGCAATTGCCGGGCTGCCGTAAGCACAGGGCTGAGATTGCCCGTGGTTCCCCACGAGATGCACAGGACGTCGAGCGACATGGTGGGTTTCCCAATCTGACCGCGCGGGAACTCAGTATTCAGGTGTGATGGGGGCTTTGCCGGCGTGCGGTCGCGGATGCGCGGCCCCAGGCCGCGGAACGCCTGCGACGTGCCAATTCGGACAGGGCGTTGGCCCGATGGATGGCGATCGGCACTCGATCTACAGCGGATTTTTTCTTGTCAGGTCTTGTAGAAAATCGATGTAATCTGGGTGGATATTGTGGATGCAGCCGCCGAAGGCGAAGCTGACCACCAAAAACTCAAGCCATCCGCGTCCGAGACCGTTGCTGGCTGGTCGGCTTGCCGGGTACAATGCCGGATCGGTCGGCGGTTGCCGTCGAGCGGGCGGCCCGGCCGGTTCATGGGGAGACACGCGGCGCCCAGATCTGCAGATTCGAAAGCTTCTGCGGCGGAGCGTTCGTCGCTCGATCATCGCGGGACCAGTCATGTTTGCCTCTCGCATTGAGCAATATGACTGTGATGCTCTCCAATTACGCTGCCATGTCGAGCCGCGGATCTTTTTGTTACAACGGTAATACTCTCCTGTTGAGCTTGCATGCTGATGCCATGTCTTGCGCGAATGCTCACGCTGTGCCGCCCCGCACAATGTGGAGGGCGCAATCTTTTGGGGGGCGTGATACCAATCCAGCCGTGCAAGGCCCGACGTCCGGACACGCTTTGATAAGCGTCCGGGGCGGGCCGGCGACGGATGCGGAGGCCGGCCGGGGATCATCGCCCTGGCTTGGCGAGCCTCCCGATTCCCGAGCCGGCGCATCGAGATCGTGCCGGCGCGGCAGGCTGCTGCGGGATGGAGTTGGCGATGTTCGAACCCAGTCTGGGCCGGGGCCAGAGTCGAGGCGCGCGGGCCGGTACGACGCGCATCCTGCTGATCGAGGACGATGCGGGCATGCAACGCATCGTGTCGGACCATTTCGCCGACCACGACGTCGACGTCACCCCGGCGACCGACCTCAGGGAGGCGGAGCAACGGCTCGCGGAGGACGCGTTCGACCTTGTGGTGCTGGACCTGCGCCTGGGATCGGAGAATGGCCTCGACCTACTGCGCGACCTGCGCGCCAAGAGCGACCTTCCGGTGATCATCACCACCGGCCATCGTCGGGACGAGATCGACCGGGTGATCGGCCTGGAACTCGGTGCCGACGATTACATCGTCAAACCCTACGGCCTGCGCGAGCTGCTGGCACGGGTCCGGGTCATCCTGCGGCGGGCCGAGGTCGCGCCCGCTCCGGCGCGGGTTCAGGACTCCCATCGCAGCGGCTTCGACGGCTGGGTGCTCCACCGGCGCCGCCGGCGCCTGACCGACCCCGCCGGCGCGGACGTCGCCCTCAGCAAGGGCGAGTACGCGCTGCTGGTCGCCTTCCTCGATGCCCCCCAGCGCCCGCTGAGCCGCGAGCAGCTCCTGCAGGCCACGCGCGTCCACGAGGACGTGTTCGACCGCAGCATCGACGTCCAGATCCTGCGGCTGCGCCGGAAGCTGGAGGCGGATCCGAGCGCGCCGCGCCTGATCGTGACCAAGCGCGGCATCGGCTACGTCTTCGCCGTGCCCGTCGAGAAGCTGTGACCGTGGCGTGGCCGCGCTCGGTCCGGCCCCCTGGGGCAGCCCTCGCGGCCGCCCTCATCGGCAGCGCCCTGGCCATCCTGCCGCCGGCCGCCGGGGAAGGGCCGCCGGGCCGCCGCCCCATGCCGGCCGAGGCCGTGGACGCCCAGGACGTCATCACGCCGGTCCCGAGCAACCTCGGGGCGGATCCGGACCGGGTTGCCCTCGGCCGGATGTTGTTTTCGGACACGAGGCTGTCGCGCGGGGGCGACCGGGCCTGCATCACCTGCCACGACATCCGCAGCAACGGCGCCAGCGCGGTCGCCCGGAACCTCACCGCCGACGGCACGCCGGTGCGGCGCAACACGCCCACGGCCTTCAATGCGGCGCTGAGCTTCCGCCTGGGCTGGGCGGGCGACATTCCGAGCCTGCCGGACCAGGCCGAGATCGCCCTGACGCAGCCGGAGTTCCTGGGCGGATCCTGGCCCAGCATCCTCGCGGTCGTCCGAGGCGACCCGGCGCTCGCCGGCCCGTTCCAGGCGGCCTATGGCCGGGAGGCCGACCGGGCGGCGGTCATCGACGCGATCAACAGCTTCGAGCGCAGCCTGCTCACCCCGGACAGCCGCTTCGACCGGTGGCTGCGCGGCGACGCTTACGCGCTCACCGAGGCCGAGCGGGCCGGCTACGCCCTGTTCCAGGGCATCGGCTGCGCGGCCTGCCACCAGGGCATCAACGTCGGTGGCAACCTGTTCGAGAAGGTCGGGATCTTCGTCACGATCCCCAACAAGACCGCCGAGGTGCTGCGGGTGCCGAGCCTGCGCAACGTCGCGGTCACGGCACCTTATTTCGACGACGGCGGTGTCGCCACGCTCCCTGAGGCGGTGCGGCTCATGGCCCGGGCGCAGCTCGGACGGGAGCTGACGCCCGCGCAGGCCGCCTCGATCGTGGCGTTCCTCGGGACCCTGACCGGCTCCTACGAGGGCCGGCCCCTGACGGCGCCCGCTGCCGCGCCGCAGCCATGAGGTTGACCGCACAGGCCGCCATCCTCGGCGCGCTGCTGGCCGCGCTGCTCACGTGGCTGATGATCAACGGCAAGGGCGAGATGGACGCCGCCTACGCGCAGACCCAGCGCACCGTCGACGCCATCGCCCTCGCTGAATCCCGGATGCAACACGACGTGCTCCGGGCGCGGACCGGGCTCCTGCGCAACTACGATCCGATCGTCGCCCACCTCCGGGAAATCCAGGCGGCCTTGGTCGGGTTGCAGGCGGCAAGCGGCCCGGACGACGGCGAGATGCGCACCCTGGCCGAGGCGATCGCCCGGGAGGCGCAGATGGTCGAGCGCTTCAAGACCGGCAATGCCCTCGTCCAGAACTCGATCGCGTATTTCGACTCCCTCAGCGACCGCCTGTCCGAATCTGATATCGATCCCAACCTCGCCCGCGCGATCGCCGCGCTACAGATTCGGGTCTCGGAACTCGCCCGGGACGCGAGTCCCAAGCACTTGGACGACATCCGCGCCCGGCTCGATGCCCTGGCGGCGGCCGCACCGTCGAACCGGGGCGCGGATATCGCCGCCATCGTCCTGCACGGTCGCCAGCTCCTGGAGCTGCTGCCGCAGGTCGACACCGTCACCCGCTCGCTGCCGGACGCATCGAGCGAGACGGCACGCCAAGCCCTGCTGGAGGCGCGCCGCGCCCTTCGGGACCAGCGGCAGGCCCGTGCGGACGGATTCCGCCTCGCGCTCTACGCGGCTGCGCTGGCGCTGGTGGCGCTGGTGGTGCGGGTCGGGCTGCTGATGCGGGCGGGGACCCTCGTCCTGCGCCGGACGATCGCGTTTCAATCTGTCGTGGCGCAGGCCGCCAACCACTTCTCGGCCAGTCAACCCGACGAAATCGCAGCGCGCATCGTCGACGTCATGGCGATGGTGGGCACGGGGGCCTGCACCGACCATTGCTACATCCAGATGCTCGATGGTTCCGACGCCGTGCATCTGTGGAACCGACCGGGGCTGCTGGAGCCCCGCGGATGGCCGCTCGCGCAACGCGTCCTGGTGCCTGACATCATCGCTGCGGCGGAAGACTACATCTTCGTCGAGACGGCGGACGCCATCGGACCCCCGGCCCTGGTTCGCCCCCTGGCGGAGCGGGGAGTCGCGACGTTCACGTGCGCGCGGCTGCGGCGCGGGGGGCGCATCGTCGGCGTGCTGTGCTTCGAGCGCACCGTCAGCGTCCTGCCGCCCTGGATGCGGCATTCGCGCGGGCTCCTGCACGTCGTCGCCGAGAGCTTCGGCGCGGCACTGGAGCGTCAGCACGTCTGGGAGGAGCGCCGCGAGATCGAGGCGACCCTCCGGCGCGCGCAGCGACTCGAAGCGATCGGGATCTTCGCCAGCGGCGTGGCCCACAACATCAACAACGTGCTCAACGTCATGCTAGGCCACGCCGAGATCGCCGCGGATGCTCTGCCGGTCGATCCGGGACGGGCGGCGGAACATGTCGGATTGCTGGTCCAGGCGGGCGGCCGGGCCCACGAGATCGCGGGGCAGATCCTCGATTACGGGCGGCGCGGCTGCGCGACGCAGGCCACGAGCGCCGTCGACGCGATCGTGGCCGAGACGGTGGACCTGATCCGCACATCGACCGCCGACCCGACCGCGATCCGCCTGACCGGGACCGCCGACGGCGCGATCGTCGACGGCGAGCCTGCGCAGCTGCAGCAGGTGATCCACAACCTGATCCGCAACGCCATCCAGGCCTCCGAGCCGGGCGCAGCGGTTGGCGTGCAGCTCGAACGCGTCCGGTTACCGGGGCGGCGGGTTCTCTCCCACGGCGAGCTGCCCTCCGGCGCTTACGTCCGCATCCGGGTGTCCGACACGGGGCGCGGGATGGACGAGGCCACGCGCGCCCGGATCTTCGAGCCGTTCTTCACCACCCGTCCGGCCGGGACCGGCCTCGGGCTCGCCACGGCCTTCGAGTTCGTCCAGGAACAGGCCGGCGCCTTCGACGTCTTGAGCGCGTCGGGCGTCGGCAGCACGTTCGAGGTTTGGCTGCCCGCACGCCCGGAAGCCGAGCCCGGAATCACGCCCGCCGACGGCACCGTGATGATCGTCGGTGCCACCCGCTCCGCGCTTCAGGACGATGAGGAGACCCTCGCAGCCCTGGGTTACGAGCCGATCGGCTATACGGATCCGGACGCGGCGCTGACCGCCTTGCGGGCGGAGCCGGGGCGCTTCGACCTGCTGATTGTGGAGAACCGGCCGTCGGGTTCCGTCGGCCTGGCCTTCGCCCGCCGCGCCGCGCGGATCGTGGATCGTCCCATCGTGCTCTCGCTCTCGGCCACGGACACGGTGCGACCGGAGGTTCTCTCGGCGATCCCGATCGTCGACGTCGTGCACCGGCCCTGGCGTTCGAACGCGCTCGCGCTCACGCTGCGGCGCCACCTGGGGTCGGACGCCCGGAGCGCGCCGCCCCGGCCCAGGGACCTCGGGGAACGGGTGGTGGCGCATTAGCCCGGCATTAAGACGCCCCCGACACGCTGTGGTCGCTTCGGACCCTGCGCGAAACCTCGGCGGATCGGTATCACTGCGACGCACGGCCGCCATCGCCCACGATGAGGACAATCCGATGGAGACCATCACCGAGGCGACCGATACGCGCGGGCCAGCCAGTTTCACGCCGCCCATGCCGCCGCTGGCGCGAGACCACGTGGGCGCGCTCGGTGTCCTGGCCGGCCTGCGCCGCAACGCCTACTCCGCCTTTCCGCCCCGATGCCGCGAGCAGGCGGTGGTCGTGCTGCCCATGCCTGGCCGTGACGTCGTCATAGCTGCCGGCTCGCAGGCGATGCGCGACGTGCTGGCCACGCGCCCGGAGCTCTACCGGCGCATCGCGGCCGGCGACCGCATCTTCGGTGCCCTGATCGGGCGCGGCGTGGCCGCCAGCGAGGGACAGGCCTGGCGCCGGCAGCGCCGGATCCTGGCACCGGCCTTCACGCCCCGCACCGTGACCCTGCTGGCCCCGCACATGGCCGCGTGTACCGAGGCGGCTCTCGGCCCCCTGGAGGCGTCCCGCGGGGCGCCCGTGGACCTGCTCGGCGTCATGCAGGACCTCAGCCTCGCGGTCGCCGGCACGAGCATGTTCTCCCTAGAGATCGACACGTTCGGACCGCAACTGCGCGGCCTGCTCCTCACCTATGCCGCCGGCATCGGACGGCCGCGGGCGAGCGACTTCATCCTGCCCTGCTGGGTGCCGACGGTGACGACCGTCCGCCGCGCGCGCTTCCGCCGGCGCTGGCGGGCGCTCATCCAGGCGATCATCGCCCGGCGCCGGGCCTCGCATCCCCCGGGTGCGCCGCGCGACCTCTTCGATCTGCTGTCCGAGGCCTACGGGGACCGGGAGGAAGATCTCCTGGCCGACGAGGTCTCGACGATGATCTTCGCTGGGCACGAGACGACGGGCCTGACGCTGTTCTGGGCCTGCTACCTGCTCGCCAACGCGCCCGACTGGCAAGACGCCATCCGGCGGGAAGCGCGGCAGGTGGACCTATCCCCGGGCGGGGCCGGATCGGCCATTGCCGCGCTGCCGCTCACGCGCGCCGTGGTGGACGAGGCGCTTCGGCTCTACCCGCCGGCCTACATGACGGCGCGCCAAGTGTTGGCGGACCACGAGCTGTGCGGCGTGCCCGCCAAGCGCGGGGCCATCGTGCTGATGCCGTTCACCCTGCTGCACACCGACCCGCGCCTGTGGGCTTCGCCCGAGCGTTTCGACCCCGGGCGCTTCCTCGGCCCCGAGAAGCCGGATCGCTACGCTTTCCTGCCGTTCGGCGCGGGCCCCCGCGTGTGCATCGGGGCGCAGCTGGCCACGTCGGAGGCGGTGCTGGTCCTGGCCCGATTGCTGCGGGACAACGACCTCGTCCTCGACGAGGGCGCGCCGGTGCTGCCGGTCGGCGCCTTCGCCACCCGGCCGAACCGGTCTCCGACCTTTCGCCTGCTGCCCTGCGCCTGAGAGCCAGCGCCGGCCGAGGGGGCATGCCGTCTCTGGGCGGTGACGTCGGCGCTTCCCATCGGCCGTCGGAGTTCCGCCCCGCTGCGGGAGCCGTGCATCGATCGCAGGTTTCGCACCATCACAGGTCCGGAAACGCCTTCGCCAGATGGTCGATCAGGGCGCGGACGGCGGGCGGCAGGCCGCGGCGTGTCGTGAACACGAGATGGACGATGCCGTCCCTGCTCCGCCAGTCCCGGAAGACACGGACGAGCCTTCCAGAATCGATGTGCGCCGCACAGGCGTGGTCAGGCAGGAAGGCGACGCCCAGTCCCTCCGCGGCCGCCTCGCAGAGAACCGCGTAGTCGGCGCATGTCAGCCGGGGCTGGTGGCGCAGCACATGCGCCGTCCCGTCCTCGCGCTCCATCCTCCAGGTGGTCTCGCCCGCCTCATCGCTCGTGCCCATGGTCGGGACGGCGGCGAGATCGGCGAGGTCGGCACCGAGGCCGCTCGCGACTTGTGGGCTGGCGACGAGGATCCAGCGGGAGCGTCCGAGCGTCCGCATCGTGAGGGATGCATCGCTCGTCAATTCGTGGCGGACTCGGAGCGCGACGTCGATCCGTTCCTCGATCAGGTCGACGGCCCGATCCGTCACGACGAGTTGGAGATGGACCTTCGGGAAGCGGCCGAGGAACCCGCGCGCGATGGCGGATACGACCTTCACCAGGTTCCGCGGGCAACTTATGCGGATGCGCCCGCGCGGTTCGGCCTGGGCTTCCGCGATGAGCGCCTCGGCCCGTTCCGCCTCCAGCATCATGGCGCGGCAGCGCTCGTAGAAGGTCTGTCCGACCTCTGTAACGCGGAAGCGGCGGCTGGAACGCTCGATCAGCCGCACCCCGAGCCGAGCCTCCAACGCCGAGACACGGCGGCTGAGTTTCGATTTCGGCTCGCGAAGCGCTCGGCCTGCGGCGGTGAAGCCGCCATGGGCGACGACCTCGGCGAAGGTCACGTAGTCGTTGAGGTCTGGACGCATCATCGTTCCCCGATTGGAACGCTAAGTGCCATTTTCGCTGCCTGTTCGCACCATCGTTCCGGGATCATCTTCTACACAGCGGCTCACGCGCCGCCGAACCAGGGAGAACGACGATGACCGGCAGATTCCAGGACAAGGTGGTGGTGGTGACCGGCGGCACCAGCGGCATCGGCCTCGCCGCCGCCGAGGCTTTCTCGCGGGAGGGCGCCTCGTTATTCGTCACCGGCCGCCGTCAGGAAGCGCTCGACGCGGCGGTGAAGCAGATCGGCGGCGGGATCACCGGCGTTCGCGGCGACATGGCGAACCTCGCCGACATCGACCGCCTCTACGACGCCGTTCAGCAGCGGCACGCACAGATCGATGTGGTCTTCGCCAATGCCGGCGGTGGCGCGTTCGCGCCGCTCGGTGCCATCACCGAGGAGCAGTTCGATAGCACCTTCGACACCAACGTGAAGGGCACGCTCTTCACCGTCCAGAAGGCCCTTCCGCTCCTGAAGGATGGCGGTGCGGTGGTGCTGACCGGCTCGACCGCCGGCAGCGAAGGGACGCCGGCCTTCAGCGTCTATTCCTCCAGCAAGGCCGCCGTTCGCAGCTTCGCGCGCACCTGGATCCTCGACCTGAAAGAGCGCCGCATCCGCATCAACGTGGTCAGCCCCGGCGCGACCCGCACGCCGGGGCTCGTCGGCCTCGCGGGCGACGACGCCGAGAAGCAGCAGGGCCTTCTCGATTTCCTCGGTTCGCGCATCCCCCTCGGGCGCGTCGGCGAGGCGACGGAGGTCGCCAATGCGGTCCTGTTTCTGGCCTCCGACGAGGCGAGCTTCGTCAACGGCGTCGAACTGTTCGTCGACGGCGGTCAGGCGCAAGTCTGACACGGCAAGCTGAGCGCTCCTCGTTCGGGGGGCGCCAGCCGATCACTTTCGGGGGCTGGTCAACGCTGGCCTCCGTCGACGGCCGGGAGCGTCTTGGTCGGCCAGCGTGAGCGCCAGGGCGCCATGCTGGCGAAAACGCCGTCCTGCCGGATCAGCGCGTGCAGCAGGGCCGCGCCGAGGTGGACGAGGATGATGCCGAAGAGCGCATAGGCCAGCACGGTGTGGAGTTCACGCAGCCAAGCATAGAGCATCGGGCTCTGTGGAACGATCGGCGGCAGAACGACCGGTCCGACGAGCGGGTCCGGGTAAGGCGCCGCCGACAGCATCGCCCATCCGACGAGGGGCATGGCCAGCATCAGTCCATAGAGCCCGATGTGCGAGGCATGGGCGGCCCGCCGCTGCCAAACGGACAGATCCGACGGCAGGGGTGGGGGCGAATGGCGCCAGCGGTTCGCAAGCCGCAGTATCGCCAGGAGCAGGATCAGAAAGCCGAGCGGGCGGTGCAGCGCGACCAGCACGTGGTAGTCGGCGAGCGAGCTCACCATCGCCACGCCGATCAGCAGCATCGCCAGGATCAGAACCGCCATGCTCCAGTGAAGCAGGCGAGCCGGCAGGTTGAAGCGGGTGGAGTCGGTCATAGGCCAGCTCCTCGGACCGCCGTTGCAGCGACAGCACTCGGGGTCTTCTTCTCGCCCGCCCGGCGCGTGAAGGATCGGGAATAGGCAGCCGAGCGGGCGCTCAGCAGCGGGTCGTCGGATGGCCCAATGCCGTCTGGCAGGACGAGCGGGTCGAAATTGATATCCCGGCAATTGCCTGCTTCCTCGGGCGTCGTGCCCGTCAGGGTGAGGGTGCCGACATCCACGCTTTCGCGGTCGGCGGGCCAGGGGAGCGTCGCGTCCGCGGTCGCATCGGCGCCCTGGCCTACCGTGACGATGAGGTGCCAGCGCTGCGGGTGTCGCTGGAGTTGGGCGCTGAACGCGTCGAAGAGATCGTTCTTGTCGGCGCGCGCGGTTTGCGCGGCGGTTTCCCGCACCGCCTCCTCCTCCGGCACGAACGCCCAGCGTACCGAGCTCGTGTGGCCATCGGCGGCCGCGAACCTGAAGGCGTTGAGGCTCGAGAAGGTGCTGTCGGCAAAGCCCGAACTCACCGTGCGCGCCTTGATCACGGCCGCCGCCTTCGCGCTTTCCGGATGGGCGGCGAAGAAGGCCTTCAGGCGGTCCGGGTCGGGCTTGCCCGTGGCTGGCTCCGGTTGGGCCGCGAGCAATTGCTCGTAGAAGGCCTCGGGCGTGCGCACCGGAAAGACCGGAATGTTGTTCACGCCTGTGCGCCATTCCTCGCCATGCGGAAGCCGAAAGCGCAGGGCGAGGCTTCGCACAGTCGCTTCGGCGTCGGCCGCGTAGGGCTGCCCGCCGGCCAGAGCCACCCGCCCCTCGACGGGGGTCACGCGGCCTTCCGGGAACACGCTCGCCCGCGAGAGCCGAGCGCCGGCGCCATTGCTGGCGAAGCTGCCCGCCACGCACAGGCCCTTCGCGTGATTGCGCCGGAACCCCGGATGGGGGCCGTTCACCTGCTCGAAGCGGTCGATCACCCGGCCCGGTGTCAGTGCAGCGGGCGACAGCCAGCCGCCCGCATACGCGAAGGTCCCGGCGCTTCCGGTCACCACCGCTCCGATGGCCGAGAGCCGAAGGAGCAGGGTACGGGTCGTCATTCCGGGAGGGGCCCCGGTCAAGTCGCTCAAGACGGTCATCGGAACCTCACGTGTTCGGCGCGGTGGTGCGACGGATTTCGTTGGCGAGCGGGTGCAGGATGGATGGATCAGTCGTGCCCACGAGGCTGTAGCCGAGCCCGTCCTGGGCCCAGGCGTAGCCGGTGGCCGAACCCGACCTGTGCTCGCGCATCGGCGCGTCACCCGGCTCGGCCATCGGGCGCATCAACATGACCACTCGGCCCCCGCGCGGGTCGTCGTACATCAGCAGGCCGGCGGGACCGTGCGGTGTGGCGACGAGGCGTCCGCCCATCAAACGATAGCCGCTGGCGGTGAGGTCCGGCACCTCGACCTTCCGCTTGAGCCGGGTGGAGAACCAGCCGGCGAGCGCGTCGCTGTCGCTGGCCGCGAGTTCGACCGGCCGCAGGCGATCCGGCGCGTAGACCGCGAAGTTCGCGCTCGCTTCCTGCGTCAGGGCGTCGATGCCGGTCGGGATCGGAGCGAGCGCACCGTGAAGGCTCCAGCCCCCGAGACCGCCGAGGGTCAGGAGCACGGCCGCCGCGACGGCCTGCCAAGCCTGTATCCGCGGCGATCGCCGCTCCTCGACGAGGTGCGCGAGGTTGAGCTGCGCCGGAACCGGCTCAGCCGCTACGGGTGCGAAGACAGCACGAAGCTCGCAGCCGAGGACCCGGAGGCGCTCGACCCGTGCACAGGCATCGGGGTGCGCGGCGAGGTAGGCCTCGACCTCAGCCCGGCGCGCGGCGTCCAGCCGCTCGTCGACCAGGGCCTGAAGATCGTCCTCGTTGATCGGGCGCAGGGTCACTTCACCCTCCTCAGCAGCGGGCGCTTGGCGGGAACGGAGCCGCCCTCGCCATCCATGAGCTGGATCATCCGGTCGCGTGCGCGTGCCAGGCGCGACATCACGGTGCCGATCGGGATGGCCAAGACCTGCGCAGTCTCGGCGTAGGAGAGGCCCTCGACAGTCACGAGCAGGAGCACGCCGCGCTGCTCTTCCGGCAGAGCGGCGAGGGCCGCCATCAGGTCGCGGTGGCGCAGGCCGTCATCCTGATTCGGGGCAATCGACAGGCTTGCCTCCGACGCGTCCTCGACGGGCAAGTGTGCGCCGCGCCGGGCGCGCTGGCGCATCTGGCTGACCGCGAGATTGTGCAGGATGGCGTAGAGCCACGTGCGTGCGTCACCGTCCGGCCGACGCTGGTGCCATCGGCCGACGGCACGCTCCAGACAGTCCTGGACGAGATCGTCGGCATCGACCGGATCGCGCAGGAGCGCCCGGGCATAGCGGCGCAAAGCCGGGATCAGCGGCTCGACGAGACGCATCATGTCGCTCACGACCGGCCTCCCGACATGCACTGATCTCCTCGTTTCCCGGGCCACTTTGCGAACGCAGGGTGGCGTCGCACGGACAGGGACGCCCGCCCGCTTGGCTTATTCCAACGGGCTGCATGTTTTTCGCAGGTCCGCCGTGCCGGGTGCGGCTACCGCGCTTCAGTCGGCCGGCACCGGTTGTCCATCGGCGAAGGGTCCAGTTCATCATGCCGGCGCCTTCCGTTTGAATGGGAACGGGGCAGATGGCCGCTTTCAGACACGTGCATCGTCACTTTGAATGACCGAGATGGGCGCAATGCCGAACGTCGGCTTTCTGGCAGCGACCCAACGGTGGCTCACGACCCGTTGCAGCCGCCCTGAATGTCTGCCTCTAGGCGCGCTAACTCTGGTATCCGACGCCGCCGCGCGTTGGGCCATTGCGGCGATCGCACGTTCGCCATTGGGTCCGAGACCGCATGGCCGCAGGATGAAGGATAGCCCTTGAGCCAAGCCCCTGATGATGAGCCGCCCGTCGCCCTCGTGACCGGGTCCACCTCCGGCATCGGGGCGGCGATAGCTCGTCGGCTGTCCAGCGATGGCTACGCTGTCGTGTTGCACTCGCGCAGTTCCGCGGAGACGGGACACGCTCTGGCCGCCGAACTCGGGAAGGCCGCCTACGTCCAGGCCGATCTGGCCGATGACGCCGATAGGGTCAGGCTGGTGCGGCAGGCCATCGCCTGCTGGGGCCGTCTCGATGTTCTGGTCAACAACGCCGGCATCAGCCGGGTCATCCCTCACGCCGACCTCAAGGCCGCCTCGCCGGCGGTCTGGCACGAGCTGCAAGAGGTCAACGTGGTGGCACCGTTCCACCTCGTGGCAGAAGCCGAAACCGCATTGCGGGATGCCGCCCGGCGCGGTCGGCCGGCCTGCGTCGTCAACATCAGTTCGCATGCCGGGGTCAGACCCAAGGGCGCATCGATCCCCTATGCCGCATCGAAGGCGGCGTTGAACCACATGACCCGTCTGCTCGCCGTATCGTTGGCCCCGGACATCCGGGTGAATGCCGTCGCCCCAGGCTTGGTGGACACCCCCCTGACGGCGGATTGGACGGCCGCCCAGACGCTGTGGCGGGAGCGTTCGCCCATGCGCCGGGCTGCCGAGCCGGAGGACATCGCCCAGGCCGTCGCACTGCTAGTGGCGTCGGACTATCTTACCGGGGAGATCTTGCTCTCGGATGGAGGTTTGAACCTCACGTAGCGGGATTGGAGCCAAGATCCGCTTTCCGGCTCTGAGGTGAAGTTTGCCGAAGGTGGGATGGACCGCTTCTAACGATCCTTCCTTACCATCCGGGAGTGATCCCGGTTTCTTCGGCGAGCCGGTGGAGGTCGGCGAGGGTATCCTCCGGCAGCGCCAAGCCCTCGGCGCAGTTCCGCGCCTCGTTGCGGGCCTCGATCTCGCCTGGGTAGAAGACCTCATCGAACCCCTGCGCCAGCGGCACCGCCTTCAGGTCAGCGATCAACTGATCCACGCGGTTGTTGAACTCCGTCAGCGGTTGGATCTGAGCGATGTCGAGCACGATCATCAACTGCCCCGCCCCGCTCCGGTGCTCGGTCTGGTAGGGGCCGGTCACGCGCGCCCCAAAGGCGCTGCCGGTGAGCACGCCCGAGAGCATGTCCATCATCAACGCGATGGCGTAACCCTTGTGCTGGGCCATCGGCAGAATGATCCCGTCTATGGCCGCCGCTGGGTCGGTGGTCGGCGCACCGGCCGCGTCGAGGGCCCACCCTTCCGGGATCGGCTGTCCCTTTTGCTTGGCGAGGTAGACCTTGCCTCGGGCCACCCCGGTGTTGGCGATGTCGAGCACCATCGGCGCGTGCGAGCCAGCCGGGCAGCCCCAGGACCAAGGGTTTGTGCCCACCGTCTTCTTGCGCCCCCCCCACGGTGACATCGCCGGGCTGGCGTTGGTCGATAGGAACGCAACGCAGCCTTCCCGCGCGGCCATCAGAGTGAAGTACAGCGCCGTGCCGAAGTGCCCCGAGTTGCGTAGGGCAACCGCGCTAACGCCGTGCGCCTTCGCCCGCCGGATCGCCTCCTGCATCGCGTGCGCGGCGAGCACTTGGCCCATGCCGTCGTGACCGTCGATTACCGCGAGGCCCCCGGCATCGACCACCGTCTCGGGCTGGGCCACCGAGGCGCAGACCCCCGCCTTCAGCCGGGCCGTATACCAGGAGAGGCGCATGACCCCGTGCGACTGGTGTCCCCAGAGGTCCGCTTGGACGAGTGTGTCGGCGGCGAGCCGCGCATCGGGTTCCGGCATGCCGGCGGCCTCGTAGACTGCGCTGACGAAATCAAGCAGCCTCTCGGCGGGGATGCGTGCGGCGCTTGCCATAAGTCGCTCCTGAAATCTTGGCTAGAGAAGCGAGTGTAAATGTCGGCTTTGGGGCAGCGGCCTAGCACTACTTTGGTAGATTGAGGGAACGCTGGAGGTTTTTGCGGATTCGCCTGCCACGGCCATGAGCGTGGGTGCTCGCGATGTCAGGTGCTGGTGGATGGCGTGAG
>NZ_VRVG01000048.1:0-36956 GCF_008040085.1 Methylobacterium sp. WL7
GCCCCCGGGGGCGATGGCGGGGTCTGGCCGGATGCGCCATCGCCCCCGGGGGCCGGGGCCTGCGCCGCAACGCCCGACGCCCACAGGGCGAGCGTCACGGCCGCGATCATCCGGTTGGTTCTGAACACGCTGCGTCCTCTGAGGAAGGGCCGGGCCGAGCCGACGCATCGGCAAGACCGCGACCGTATCGGCCGGATTCGGGCCCGCCGTCGGCGAGACCCTGCCTGCGGACAGCACCCTGCCGAAGGACCTGGGCGAAGTTATGGACCCTCGGGGCCGGCCGGCAAGTTCCGCGCCGATGCTTGTGCGAGCGCCCGAGAGGCGCGCTGGCGCGCATGTGTCTGGTTTTCGCCGCAACCCGAGCGTAGACAGCCGACGATAAGCTTCTGCGAGCTGCGGAAACCACCGCGGCCCCTTGCGAGGACTACACGATGTCGACCCTCCCCTCGTCGGTCTGCGCCACTGCGCGCGGCCTCGCGCTCTGCGCCGCCCTGGCCGGCCTGGTGGCCGGCTGTCAGGCGCTCGGCGGCGGGGGCGGCGTGATGCCGGAAACCGAGGTCGGGCTGCCGCCCTCGCTGCGCGGCTCCCTGCCCAACCGCGAGGCCCGCAACGCTGCGGTCGATGCCGACGGGCAGCCGCTCCAGACCGCTCCGACGAAGCAGCTCGCGATCCCGCGCAGCGCCGGCGGCGCAACGCAGTCGGCCAATGCCGGGGAGCGCCGGATCCGGCGCGAGGACATCGAGGGCGGCAACGCCGCGGGCGGCGCGGGCAGCAACGCGATGGGCCCCATGCTCTCGCCCGGCGGCAGCGTCGGCCTCGGCGGGAAGTTCTAAGGGCGGCATCCGGCAGGGGGCACGGTGCACGGACGCGCCGCGCTTTCCCACGAAGCTACGGGCCCTATGCGGGGTTCTCTCGCCGAGCATGCCACAGCGTGACTCGTGACGGGCTCGCGCCCCCTCTCCCGCACGGGAGAGGGGGGCTCATCGCGACCTGCAAGAGCGACAGCGCTCCAGATCTGTGCAGGCGGTAGCCGCAGGGAGAAGGGGCGTGTCGCCCGCTCACAAAGCTCAGGCCGTCGGTGCGCGCACGCCGTAATAATCCTCGATCTTCCCGCGGTAGTTCGGGTCGGCGAAGGCGTCCTCGCCCGGGCCGTGGCTGGGGGCGCCGGCAAGGTTGCCCGGATCGATGTCGACCACGTAGCCGCCGAGTTCGGTGCTGTAGGTCAACGCCTTCCAGGGCAGGGGGTGGTGGTTCTCGCCAAGGCCCAGGAAGCCCCCGAAGGCCAGCACCGCGTAGGCGACCTGCCCGGTGACCTTATCCACCATGAAGTTGTACACGGCCCCGAGGTGTTTCCCCTCGCGGTCGTAGACCGCCGTGCCTTCGACCTTGTTCGAGGCGATCAGGCGGGCGGTCTCGTCGATGGCGATGCCCTCGCCGGTGGGATCGAGCTCCAGGGAGCCCGTCTTTCTCACGGGACGCTCGGTGGGCAGATCCGTCGGCATGGTGACTCCCGGGTTACGCAGACCGGGCCGGCGGTTCCTCCGGCCCTGGTCACTAAACGCCGGGGCGGGAGCGGGTTCCGGTGGCTCAGAGATCCGCCAGCATCCCGGCATTGGCCCGGCGCTGGTTGATCCGGTCGCGGACCGAGCGGCTAGCCAGCAGCATCTCGAAGCCGAACGCGACGAGCGCGCAGAGCGTGCACAGGATCGCGGTCCCGAACAGGCCGAACAGCAGGCTCGCCACCGTGCTGTCGCGCAGGGCGCCGACGAACAGCGTCAGCACCGAGCCGCAGGTCGCGACGCCGCCGAGCGCGGCCAGGAACACCGCCGCGTCCAGAGCCAGCGAGCGCGTATGCAGCCGGTCGAGTCGCTGGCCCAGGATGATCCGCTCGGCCTCGCCGGCCCCGGCCAGCAGCGTCGAGACGCGCTCGGCTTGGTCGGCGACCCGCGCGAGACGGGCGCCGAAGACGTTGAGCAGCGTCGCGAGGCCGGACAGCAGGAAGACCGGGCTCAGGGCCACCTGGACGACGTGGGCCGTGCTTTCCAGGGTGGTGGATGTGATGGGATCGATCATGTTCGCGGGCACATGGACCCGGCGGCCCTGCGCGGCAATCCCGTGCGCGGTCAGACCAGCCCGCGAGGGGGTTCGAGGCCGGATGTGGCCGGCTCGGCCCGGATACCGAGGCCAAGACCGAGCACGAGCCCGGTGGCGAGCAGCAGCGCGAGCGCGAGAACCGGGGTAAACATGACTGTATTTCTCGGGCCTGATCGTTAAGAGCAGGTTTCGAGCGCGCGGTTTCGGCGGAATGTTCTTCGCGGCGGTGCAGATCGGCGGCTTCCGGTGTGGATTTCCGCGCCTGCCCTGTGGATGAGGGCCCCGTGAAGGCGATTTCCCCTTGGAACGGCGGCGGCACCGCTTAGTTGCTGCTATGCTGGCTCGGCCGTGGGGCGCTCATGCCCCGGCCTGCGGCCCGAGAACCGGAGGAAGTTTATGGCCACGAAGACCGAGAAGGCTGCGCCGAAGGCGGCCAAGACCACGAAGGCCGACGAGCCGAAGGCCGCCAAGGCCGCGCCCGCGAAGGCTGCCAAGCCCGCCGCCACGAAGGCCGCCGGCGCGAAGCCGAACGCCCTGCAGCAGCCGCTGAAGCCGTCCGCCGAGCTCGGCGCGATCGTCGGCACGGCCGCGCTGGCCCGCGGCGAGGTGGTCAGCAAGGTGTGGGAATACATCAAGAAGCACAACCTGCAGAACCCCGAGAACAAGCGCGAGATCCTCGCCGACGACAAGCTCAAGAAGGTCTTCGGCAAGGACAAGTGCTCCATGTTCGAGATGAACAAGCATCTCGCGGCTCACCTGAAGTCTTGATCGTCTAAGCCCGCGTCCGGCGCCTCAGCCGGACCGGTGACTCTCGATCGAACGGGGCCCGACGGCCCCGAGCCGACGACCGTTTCGATCGAAGCGGTCTACGCGAGACCTTGCAGGACACCGCCATCCACCCGCAGCGCAGCGCCCGTCGTGGCGCTCGCTGCCGGGCTGCAGAGGTAGGCGACCAGGTTCGCAACCTCCTCCACCGTCGCGAGACGCTTGATCAGCGACGACGGGCGATGCTCGGCCACGAAGGCCCGGCCCATCGCGTCGAGGTCGGCATCGGCCGCCCCTCCCGCCATCTGCTTCATGAACTCGGCGACGCCCTCCGACAGGGTCGGCCCGGGGAGCACGCTGTTGACCGTCACGCCGGTGCCGGCCACCGTCTGGGCGAGGCCGCGTGAGATCGCGAGCTGCGCGGTCTTCGTCATCCCGTAATGGACCATCTCGGTGGGCGTGTTGATGCCGGACTCGCTCGAGATGAAGATCACGCGGCCCCAGCCGCGCTCCGCCATGGCCGGGGCGTAGGCACGGGACAGGCGCACGCCGCTCATCACGTTCACGTCGTAGAAGCGCTGCCAGTCCGCGTCCGGGATCTCGAAGAACGGCTTCGGCTCGAAGATCCCGGTGTTGTTGACCAGGATGTCGACCACGGGCAGCCCCCGGACGAGAGCATCGACCCCTTCGGCGGTGGCCACGTCGCCCGGTGCCGCGAAGGCGCGGCCGGCCTTGGTCTCGCCGCGCAGCTTGGTCAGCGCCGCCTCGACCCGCTCGGCGGTGCGGCCGTTGACGCCGACCTCCGCGCCGAGGTCGCAGAGCTCCTTGGCGATGGCGTAGCCGATGCCGCCGGTCGAGCCGGTGACGAGGGCCTTCTTGCCGGTGAGGTCGAGGTCCATGGGCGGAGACTCCGGGGCTTGGAACACGGGTTGTGGATATCGGCCCAACGCGCGCCAGGCCGGTCGGTGGCATACCGGGCTCGCCTAACCGCCCTTACCCCGCCGCAGGACGCTGGCGCAGCCGCCGATCGCGGCGAGCGCCACCGCGCAGGAGAGCGAGAGGGTAACGGCCCGTTCGGCGCCGAGCCCGTGGGTCAGCCCGAAGATCACCGCCACGAGGGCGGCGCCGAGCGATTGCCCGGTGAGGCGGGCCGTCGACTGCATGCCGCTTGCTCCGCCGGCGCGCTCCCGCGGCGCCGAGGTGACGATCACCTTGTTGTTGGGCGACTGGAACAGGCCGAAGCCGAGCCCGCACAGGGTCAGGCGCCAGACGATGTCGAGGGTGGCGGGCGCCTCGGGCAACAGCGTCATGCAGACGAGGCCGGCCGCCAGCATGGCGAGGCCGATGCCGCCCAGCAGACCGGGCGGGTAGCGGTCGGCCAGGCGCCCCGAGATCGGCGCCATCGCGGCCACCGCGATCGGCCAGGGGGTGAGCAGGAATCCGGTCTGGGTGCTGGAGAGGTGCAGCACGTCCTGGAAGTAGAACGGCAGCGCCACGTAGGACACCATCTGGGCGCAGAAGGAGGCCACCGATGTCGCCATCGACAGGGCGAAGGCGGGGATCCGCAGGAGGTCCACCGGCAGCAGCGGGGCGGGCAGCCGGATCTGGCGCCGCACGAACACGGTGCCGATCACCAGGGCGCCGACGAGTTCGGCGACGGCGATCGCTTGGCCCTCGGGGTCGCCGAGCCCGTCGATGCCGATGATCAGCAGGCCGAAGGTCAGCGCGTTGAGCACGGCGCTCACCAGGTCGAAGCGCCGCCCGCTCGCGGGGGTCGCCGGCAGGGTGCGCGTGGCCACCGCCAGGGCGAGCAGCCCCACCGGGACGTTGACCAGGAACAGCCAGGGCCAGCTCGCCACCGACAGGATCGCGGCCGCCACGGTCGGCCCCGCCGCCGAGGCCACCGCCACCACCAGGGCGACGTTGGCGACCCCCTGGCCGATCATCCGGTGCGGATAGATGAACCGCACGAAGCCGATGTTGACGCTCATGATCGCCGCGGCGCCGAGCCCCTGGACGATGCGCCCCGCAATCAGCAAGGGCAGGCTCGGCGCCAGCGCGCAGGCCAGCGACGCCGCGACGAACACCGCGAGCCCCGGCAGGTAGACCCGGCGGAAGCCGAAGATGTCGCCAAGCGATGCGAAGGGCAGGAGGCTCGCCGTCACGGCGATCTGGTAGGCGTTGACCACGAAGATCGCGTCGGCGGGCTTCACCGCCAGGTCCTTCGCCATCACGGGCAGGGCCACGTTGACGATCGCCCCGTCGAGGACCGCCATGGTCATGGCCAGCCCGATCGCCGCCATCGCCAGGACGCGCTCCCGCGGCGGCAGGCCGTCGTGCTGGGTGGGGACGCCTGTACCGGCCGGGACCTGCGCCATGCGCGCGCTCCTGCGGCGTCCCGGAGGGCCGGCGACGTCGGTTGCGGGGGGAGACCCGGGCGCGGATGCACCGCGGATGCCGGTTCCCTCTCGCGCAGCCGCGGCACAGCGTCGAGGGCCGTGGTGTGTCCTATGTCACGGCGCGGCGGGATTATTCGCCCGGCTATGCATCAGGCGAGCATGTAGGTCAGGAGCGAGCGCAGCTGCGCGGGCTTGATCGGTTTGCGCAGCAACTCCGCGCCGGACCGCGCAACCTTCGCCTCGACCTCGCGAGAATGGTCGGCGGTTGTGACGATCACCGGCAGCGCCTCGCCGTAGAGGTCATTCAGGTACGCGGCGACGTCGAGCCCGCAGGCATCGTCGTCGAGGTGGTAGTCGAGGACCAGGATGTCGGGCCGCGGGGCTCCGGCCTGCATGGCGGCGCGGACCCCGGCCAAATCCCGGAAGGTCGAGACCCGGGCGTCCCAGTTCTGCAGCAGGCGCGCCAGGGCGTCGGCCGTCGCGGCGTCGTTCTCCACCGCCAGGACGTGGGCGCCGGACAGGCGGGTCAGCACGGGGCCCGGCAGCGCGATGGCGGCCGGGATCGGACTCAGCGGCAGGCCCAGGGTCACCCGGGTGCCGTGGCCGGGCCGCGAGGCCAGGGTCAAAGGATGATCCAGCGCCTGGGCCATGCGCCGCACGATGGACAGGCCGAGGCCGAGGCCCGGCTCCTCCGCGGCGCCGGTCCGGGCGCCGCCCCGGAAGAACTCCTCGAAGACCAGGTCGTGCTCCTCGGCGGCGATGCCGCAGCCGGTATCGAACACGTCCACCCGGACCCCGCCGCCGGCGCGCCGCGCCGCGAGCACGATGCCGCCCGCGCCGGTGTAGCGGATGGCGTTGGAGACCAGGTTCTGGACGATGCGCTGGAGCAGCATCACGTCGCTCGTGACCGTGAGGTCCGGGCAGCGCACGGCGAGCCGCAGGCCCTTGCGCTCGGCGAACGGCTTGAAGCTCCCCGCCAGCTCGGCGAGCAGGTCGGGCAGGAAGACCGGCTGCAACTGCGGCCGGACGATGCCGGCATCGAGCTTGGAGATGTCCAGGAGCGTCTTGATCAGGTCCTCGATCGTCTGGAGGCCCCGCTCCACCCGGCCCGCAATGGTGCGCGCCTCGGGCGGCAGCGGCAGGTCGTCCAGCGCCGAGATCGAGAGGCGCGCGGCGTTCACGGGCTGCAGCAGATCGTGGCTCGCCGCCGCCAGGAACCGCGTCTTCGAGCGGTTGGCGGTCTCGGCCTCCTCCTTGGCCGCCGCCAGGGCTTCGTTCGAGCGCTCCAGGCGGTGCATCAGTCCGGTCAACTCCTCGGTACGGGTGCGGACGCGGCCCTCCAGCATGATCGCGGTCTGGAACAACGAGTAGGCGCTGCCGCGCTGATCCATGCTGCGCTCGACATGGGACATCAGCGCGGCGTTGATCCGCTCCAGCTTCTCGATCCGCCGGCGCAGGGAGGCGTCGGTCTCGAGCCCGCTCGGGTGAAGGGTCATGATCCGGCCGGAACGGGCGGGTCGCCGGGCTCCGTGCCCCCGGTAAGCCCCTTGCCGATCGCGATGCCCGTGAAGGTCTGGTTGAGGTGCATCGCCCGGTACTGCTCGCCGAAGGTCTCGAAGCCGACGACGTTGTAGCGGCGGTACAGGTCGGCGATGCCGTGGCCCACCTGCCGGCTCTCGGCATCGAGCCGGCGCAGGACGCATTCGAAGCCGATGATCAGGTCTACGCCGCCCAAAGCCGTGTCGAGGCGGGCCAACTCGGTCCGGGTGGAGGCCACGATGTCGCGCGGCTCGGCCAGCGTCAGCACCACGCCCTCGTCGATGGCGCAGAAGAAGCTCAGCGAGCCGTCCTCGTTCATGCGGCGGATCGAGCGGCAGAAATACTCGCCGCCGACCTTCACGGCGAGCGGGTAGGCGGCAAAGCTCATCGGCGACAGGCCCTCGGGGTCGAGGCCGATCGCCATGGCGTATTCCCGCGCCGCCGGCTCGGCGTTGAGTTCGTGGATCGTGCGCCGCTCGCTGTCCGAGGCGGTGACCACGAACTTGGTCCCGGTCGGCTCGAAATTGTCGCTCTTGAAGATCTCGAACGGGAAATCGGTCTCGACCAGCACCAGCACCGCCGCGTTACGGTGGATCCGGCCGCCATGCAGCAGTACCGCGTCCCGGAAGCGCAGGTCGTCGCCCGCCGAACCGCCGACGATCGGGATTCCGTCGAGCGCCCACGCGATGGCCGAGACCACCGTCTCCTCCGCGTTGGCCAGCCCATCGATCAGCGACAGCGCGAAGCGGCGATGATCGATCGCCGGCGCCTCAGCTTCGCGGGATGACACCATCGGGTCCAGGGTCCGGCGCAGGGCGCGCACGGCCGAGGCGGTGCGCTCGACATCGAGGTGGTCGATGGCGTCGAGCACGGTCGAGACGATGCGGAAGCGCTCGAACGGGAAGGCGATTACGACGAGGCCGCGATCGAGGCCGCCCGCCGGAGCGATGCCCCCCGACATCGAGCAGCCCGCGACGGGGACGCCGGGGAACTGCTTCTCCATGGCGTTAGCCAGGATCTCGGGGTCGTAATCGTGCGAGAAGAAGGCGACGATCTGGGACAGGGCCGGGGTACCGATCGCCCGCGCGATCGCGGAGACGGCGTCGGAGGCCGCGACGGCCTCCGTCCAGGCCGTCCAGATACCGCACGCATGGCGGCGCACTCCGGTCCCTTGAACCACGTTCCACCCCCTCACACCCCCTCGGCGAGCTTTGCCCTCGCTCTTCAGTGTCTTGCGCGGAGTATGTCGTGCACAACCGACCGGCGCAACGGGGCGTCGCGCCGTCGATTTCGGAGGCTGCGCGCCCGCGCGGAAACGCGGCGGCGCTCACTTCATGCAGACGTCTTCCGCCTTCGTGAAGGCGGCGGGTTTCGCCTCGTGGTCGGCCGGGCGGTTGCGTCCGACCACGCCATCCGCGCGGGCGCGCAGATACGTGTAGATGTCCGGCATGTAGCACATGACGTTCCGGTTATCCCCGAATGCCGGCATGACCAGCTCCTGCGAGGCGTTCACGTCCTTCTTGCCGCCGGTGATGATGCCGGCGAAGTGCGCGTAGTCCATGCCCTTGAGCGCATCGACCAGGGAGGGCGCGTAGGTGGACCCCATGCCGTCCGGGCCGTGGCAGACGATGCAGTTGGCGTTGTACCGCAGGTACCCGGACATCGTGTACCAATCGACTTTCTTGCCGCCGTCGGTGACGTGGTAGGTCGGATCGCCGTTCTTGTCGGTGTACTGGCCGTCCTGGACCTTGGCCGGCTGCGTCGGGCCATCGCTCTTGAGATCGCCGGGACTCGTCTGCGGGGGCGATGGGGTGTCCGGGGTCGCGGCCGAGGCCGGGTCCGCCACCAGGGTTCCGATCACGAGCCCTGCGACTGCGAGCGCCGCGAGCGCATCCGTTGTGCACCGCATGTCGTTCCTCCAGCCGCCCAAGCGTTCTGATCCTTCAGGTGGCGGCGGTGGACAACGGCGCTCACGGCTCGCGAATGCCGTTGGAGATCTTCACGTTTTCGCGCGGGTCTCGGCCACCCGACGGCACGGGTGCCACAGGTCTGGGAATTCCTACGTCATCCGCGTTGCGCACAGCATTAACCTTTTGTTAATCCGCCGATTGCCGCCGGCCCCCCGGCGTGAGAGCTTTCGTTAACGAGAGCTTAACGGTTGGGTCACGGCGATGCGGTTCGCGGGTTCCATGGTGCAGGGTTCGGTTCCCAGCTCTGCGCTGCGTCGGGTGGCTCGCAGCCGTCGCGTGCTGGCCGGCTTCGCCTGGGCCGCCTTGTGCTTCGCCGGGCTCGGCGCCGGGACGGTGCAGGCCCAGACCTTCGCCAGCCTGCCGTCCCCGCAGATCGGGGCCGAGCCCCAGGGCGCGGCGCGGCCGATCGCGGCCTGGGTGACGTTCTGCCAGTCCTACGCGGCGGAATGCGCCGTGGACCGCAGCGAGCCGGCGCGGATCACCCTGACCCCGGCGGTCTGGGCCACCATCGTCTCGGTCAACCGCCGGGTGAACAAGTCGGTCGAGCCGAAGACCGACATGGAGCATCTCCACGTCGCCGACCGCTGGGACCTGGCCGAGGACGGGATCGGCGACTGCGAGGACTTCCAGCTGCTCAAGCGCCACCTGTTGGCCGACGCCGGCCTGTCCCGCCGGGCGATGCGCATGACCGTGGTGATCGACGAGAAGGGCGAGGGCCACGCCGTGCTGACCCTGATCACCGACCGCGGAGATCTGGTCCTCGACAACAAGACCAACGCGATCGTGCCGTGGCACAAGACCGGCTACGTGTTCATCAAGCGTGAGAGCCAGGACGCCACCGCGTGGGTCTCGCTCGGCGGCGTCACCTCGCCGGTCACCACCGCCAACCGCTGATCAGGGCGGTTCTCTGCACCGCGTCGGCCCATTCGCAGGACGCGTCCGGACAGCCGGATTTCCATCCCGACCTTAAGCTTTCGCTAACCTTGGCGGCGTCACCCTGTCTGCGGACCGAGTGCCCGATCCATGTCGCCTGCCTCCCTCATATCGCCCGTGCTGTTCGCCGCGATGCTGTTCGCCTCCGGGCCGGTGCAGGCGGGCGGCGAGACCGAGCTGCGCCACACGGGCTGGCGCGAGTGCCTCAGCCGCAACTTCCGGATCCAGGCCGCGCTCACGGACCCTGACCTCGCCGCGGATTCCGCGTTCCGGGCCTGCCGCAGTGCCGAGGACGCCTATCTCGCAGCCCTGGCGGGTTCACCGCTTCTCGACGGCGACGACGTCGCCCGCGCCCGCCCGATGCTCGCCGGCCGCGTCCGGGCCTGGCTGATCAGCAGCCGGGGGTGATGGGCCGGATCGGCACCGCTCGGGGGCCCACCCAGCAGTCGCTCACGCAGGCGTCTGGGGCCGGACAGGGCGCTGGGCCACTAGATACCGCAGGCGCAGCACGACCGGACATTGGCGATCCTCTGTGCAGGCGTGCCGAACGTCGACTGGGTCACCCCGTAATTGGTCCAGTGCGTGATCCACTGCTTGATGTAGTGCGGACCGTTGGGCGCGTTGGCGAGCTGATGGGCCGCCCAGCAATCTGCCAGCCGTTCCGAGTTCTTTCGAATGGCGAGAAGGCCATAGGCATGGACGATGTAGAAATGACTGGCGCCCTTGATCTGGGACTCGACCAGATTGATCCGGGCCGGGCACAGGAAAAGGCCGTCGGATTTGGATGTGGCGATACTGCCGGACGTCTCGGTGCAGCTTTGAGTTACCGAAACATTCAATAATCCGCCTGCAGGACTCCATTGAGCGTGTGATGGGCTGCAATGAGATATGAAGGCGCACGCCGCGACTGCAGCCGTCCGAGCGTAAGACATGAAATTGTTCCAAAAAGAGGATGGTCGCCGAGCATATAGAACCGGAACACTCGGTGAAACCTTGCGTTTTTTGCGTAGCTCGTTCGGGCTTACATTCCGCAACGAAGTGTCAGGTTCGCGTGGTGGCGCGCGGTTCCGGTCGCCCAAGACGAGCCGACAACGGCAGCAAGGAGCGGGACGCTTTCTCTCTCCGGAGCCCGCATGGTTTCCGGGAGAGGGAGCACCCCATGACCCGATACCGCTGCGTACCGATCGATGCCGTCATCGCGGATCGCTTCCGCCAAACCGGGCGCGACGACTTCGACAATCCGGTCCGGTCGGTCACGGCGACGAGCGACAGCGGGTTTCCCTGTCGGCAATGCCTGTGCTGCGCCGAGCCGGGAGAGCCGATGCTGCTCGGGTCCTACGATTTCGGGCGTCCGCGCGGCATCTACTGGGCCCCGAGCCCGATCTTCCTGCACGCGCAATCTTGTCGGAGTTTCGCCGCGGCAGATGTCGTCGCACCGATCCTTCGCGCCAACACCCTGGTGTCGGTCCGGGCCTACGATGCCGAGGATCTTTGCCTGTACGATCTCGGCCACGTCTGTCCCGGCGCCGAGATCGACGCGCCGCTGCTGCGCGCCCTCGGCGACCCGCGCACGGCCTTCGTCAACGTCCACACCGCGCGGCCCGGCTGCCTGCTGTCCCGGGTCGAGCGGCTGACGGTTAGCCCTTGAGCCGCGCCTTGATGCGCCGGGTGAGCCCGTCGCGCACGTCCCGGTAGGCGTCCAGGCGCTGCTCCCGGGAGGCGTCCTGCAGCAGGGTCGGGTCCGGCGTCGGCCAGTACTCGACATCGGCCGCGAGCGTGTGGGTCAGGTCGAGGGCCCGGTGGTGCGCCTCCGGCGAGAGGGTGATGATCAGGTCGAAGTTCAGGCCCTCCCAATCCTCCAACTGCTCGATGGTGCGGGGGCGATGCCGGCTCGCGTCGATGCCGAGTTCGTCGAGGGCCGCGATCATGAACGGATCGGTGGGCTCGCCCGAGCGCACGCCGGCCGACTGTACATAGGTCGATTTGCCGAAATAGGCCCGCGCGATCGCCTCGGCCGCGGCCGAGCGCACGGCGTTGAAGTTGCACATGAACAGGACCGACTGGACCCGCCGCTTCTTCGGGGCGATCTCGGGGAAAGGCTCAACCATCGCCGTTCGGGGCCGGAAGGCGCCCTAGCCCTTCCAGTGCAGGGCGAAGATCAGCGTGAACAGGCGGCGCGCCGTATCGTGGTCGAGGTCGACCTTGCCGTCGAGGCGCTGCTTGAGCGTGTCCGAAGCTTCGTTGTGCAGGCCGCGCCGGCCCATGTCGATCGCCTCGATCTGCGACGGCGAGGCGGTACGGATCGCGTTGTAGTAGCTCTCGCAGATCATCTCGTAGTCGCGGATCACCCGTCGGAACGGCGTCAGCGACAGGAGGTGCGTCATCACCGGCTCGCCGTCCACCGTGCTGATCGCGAAGGACAGCTTGTTCTCGACGAGGCCGAGCGTGAGCATGTACGGGCCCTCGCGGCCCGGAATCGTGAAGGAGTTGTCTTCCAGGATGTCGAACAGTGCGATCGCCCGTTCGTGCTCCTGATCCGGGTTGCCGCGGGCGATGGACGCCTCGTCCAGGCTTACCTTGGCGAGGCGGTTCGGCCCGCGCTGCTTCTCGGCCATCCCCACACCCTCACAGGTTCAACCGGATCGCGACGGAGCGGGCGTGACCCTCCAGACCCTCCGACCGGCCGAGCGTTATCGCTGCCGGACCCAGCGCCCGCAAGCTCTCCGGCGTGCAGGCCAGGATCGTGGTCCGTTTCATGAAGTCCAAGACGCCGAGGCCCGAGGAGAACCGGGCCGAGCGGGCGGTGGGCAACACGTGGTTCGGGCCGCCGACGTAATCGCCGATCGCCTCCGGCGTGTGCGACCCCAAAAAGATCGCGCCGGCGTTACGGATCCTGCCCGACAGCGCCTCGGCATCCTGGGTCTCGATTTCCAGGTGCTCGGGGGCGATCCGGTCGACCAGCGGCACCGCCTCGTCGAAATCCCGGACCCGGATGATCGCGCCGTAATCGCGCCAGCTCGCCCGGGCGATCTCGGCCCGGGGCAGGGTGGTCAGCGCGCGCTCGACGGCGGCTTCCACCGCCTCGGCGAGTTCCGCGCTGTCGGTGATCAGGACCGACTGGGCGGCGGTGTCGTGCTCCGCCTGGGCCAGGAGGTCGGCGGCGATCCAGTCGGGGTTGGCGTGGCCGTCGGCGAGGATCAGCACCTCGGACGGGCCGGCGATCATGTCGATCCCGACCTGGCCGAACACCCGGCGCTTGGCCGCCGCCACCCAGGCGTTGCCGGGGCCGACGATCTTGGCGACCGGGGCGATGCTGGCGGTGCCGTAGGCCAGCGCCGCCACCGCCTGGGCGCCCCCGACCCGGTAGACCTCGTGGACCCCGGCCAGGCGGGCCGCGGCCAGCACCAGGGGATTGAGGATGTTGTCGGGCGTCGGCACCACCATGACGATCCGGGGCACGCCCGCCACCCGGGCCGGCACGCCGTTCATCAGGACCGAGGACGGATAGCTCGCCGTGCCGCCGGGCACGTAGAGCCCGACCGATTCCAGCGCCGTCCAGCGCCAGCCGGCGGTGACGCCGAGCGCGTCGGTCGCCCGGTGATCCTGGGGCTTCTGCTGTGCGTGGAACGCCTCGATCCGCTCCGCCGCGAGGCGCAGCGCCGTCATCGCCTCGTCCGGGCAGGACGCGACGGCCGCATCGATCTCGGCCTCGGTGATCCGCAGGGCATCGGCGGAGAAGTCCGGCCCAAGCCGGTCGAAGCGGCGGGTGAAGTCCACCAGGGCGGCGTCGCCGCGGGCGACGACCTCGCCGATGATGCCGCGCACCGCCTCGTCGACATCCTCGGCGATCTCACGCTTCAGGGTGAGCAGCCGCGCGAAGTCGGCGGCGAAGTTCGGGGAGGAGCTGTCGAGCCGGACCATCGGATGTCTTTCGTCTGTCTCAAGCCGCCGGGCCGGGGGCGGCGACCGCATCGGTCGCCGGATCGATTGCATGGCCGGGGCGGGCGACCGCCTCCCAGACCGGGCCGAGATCCTTCATCCGGACCTCGATGCACTCGACTTCGAGCCGCACCGCCGCGCCGCCGGAGAACACCATGTCGATATGGCCCGACGGCGAGTCGGTCGCCTCGAAGGTGAGGGCGAGCAGGCTCATCGGCGTGGTGTCGCCCGGGGCCAGCCCGCGGGTCTTCACGCTGAGGACGCGCTCGACATGCAGGCCGGCCAGCCGCCGCCGCGGCGGCGCGTCGGGCGTCCAGTCGAAGCGCCGCACGACCATGAGGAAGCGATGCTCGCCGGCCAGGTAGGTCAGGTCCTCCGGGCGCAGGATCGCGTCCTGGAGGTGTGCGGAGATCACGGTCAGATCCTCGGTATCGAGGGCGGCGAGCTTGAGCAGCTCCATGAAAGGATCCTCGGGGATAGGTAGGCGCGGGCGGCGGCGGCGGCCCAACGGCAGGGCGTAGGTAGCGGCCAGACCGGGTTCGGGCAACGCCCGCATCCGGGATGGCGGTCCCGGCCGGGGGCGTCCGGCCCCCTCACGCTGCCTGGGCCCCTCAGGACGACCGAGACGATTCGAGGCAGGACGACGATGGTGAAACGGATCTCGCTCGCGGCGCTGGCTGCCCTGACCCTGGCGCCACTGGTCGCCGCCCCGGTGCGCGCACAGGTCGGTCCCGACGCGGATGTCTACGTGTTCGGCCGTCCCGGGCCGGATCGCTACGAGTACGACCGCCCGCGTCGGCGGCCGCCGCCTCCACCGCCCCCGGGCGACGAGGACGATCGGCCGCGCTACGACCGGCGCTGGCGCAGCGTCGGCCTCTGCCTCACGGCCGGAGTTGATGGCTGGTCCCGGTCCGGCCCGTACGACACGTCCTGCGGCTGCGAGATACCTGGCTTCGGCTACAAGCGCGGGCGGATCGGGGGCTGAGGCGGCTCAGGCGGCGTCGTGTTCGAGACGATACGGCGCCGCCAGCAGCGCGATCGGCAGGTGCCAGGCCTCGCTGATGGCGCGGATCTGCGCGAGGTTCAGGTGCCGTTTCCGGCTCAGGATCTCCGATGCCCGTGCTCGCGAGCCGAGAAGACGCGCCAGCTCCGCCTCCGAGCGGCCCATATCGGTGATGGCAGCGTGCAGGATCTCGACCGGATCGGCCGCCGCAATCGGGAAGGTGCGCTCTTCGTAGTCTTCCACGAGCGTGGCGAGCACATCGAGCTTGTCGCCGGCCGGCGTTCCCCGTGGGGAGCCCCAAAGGCGCTCGATTTCCTGCAACGCGTCCCGGTGGTCCGCTTCCGAGCGGATCGGCCTGATCTCCACGGGCGGTCTCCTTAACCAGGCATAGTGTCGCCTATGGGGATACTATCGCTGCGAAGGCTGGGAAATTCTCACGACGTCTGATCGTCCACCTTGTCATCCCGGGCTCGCCTACGGCGCCCCGGAATGACGAGGTTGTTGATCCTTCCGACGTTGCATCAGCGAACGCAGCGATCAGCCCAGGAGCGGTGATCCCGCATTTGGGCTCAAGCCTACGCCCGTACCCGCTCGATCTGTGCGCCGCAGCGGCCGAGCTTGGCTTCCAGCGCCTCGAAGCCGCGGTCGAGGTGGTAGACCCGGTTGATCTGGGTCTCGCCCTCGGCGGCGAGGCCCGCGATCACCAGGGAGACGGAGGCGCGCAGGTCGGTCGCCATCACGGGCGCGCCCTTGAGCCGGTCGACGCCCTCGACGATGGCGAGGTCACCCTCGAGGCGGATCTTCGCGCCGAGGCGGGCCAGCTCCTGCACGTGCATGAACCGGTTCTCGAAGATCGTCTCGCGGATGTGCGACTGGCCCTTGGCCAGCGTCATCAGCGCCATGAACTGCGCCTGCAGGTCGGTGGGGAAGCCCGGGAACGGATCGGTGGTCACGTCGACGGCCGCGATGCCGCCGCCGTTGCGGCGCACGCGGATACCCCCCTCGACCTGGCTGATCTCGGCTCCCGTGGTCGACAGGACGTCGAGCGCCGAGTGCAGCAGCTCGGCCCGCGTGTCCTTGAGGATCACGTCGCCGCCGGTCATCGCCACCGCCATGGCGTAGGTGCCGGTCTCGATCCGGTCGGGTAGCACCTCGTGGCGCGCGCCGTTGAGCCGGGCGACACCCTCGATCTCGATCCGGGGCGTGCCCGCGCCGCGGATCTTGGCGCCCATCTTGTTCAGGCATTCGGCGAGGTCGACCACCTCGGGCTCCCGGGCGGCGTTCTCCAGCACCGTGGTGCCGTACGCGAGGGAGGCCGCCATCAGGGCGACATGCGTGCCGCCGACCGTCACCTTCGGGAACGCGATCTCGGCCCCGCGCAGGCCGTTCTTGGTCTTGGCGACCACGTAGCCGGCGTCGATCTCGATCTCGGCCCCGAGCTTCTCAAGGGCGGTGATCAGCAGATCGACCGGGCGGGTCCCGATGGCGCAGCCGCCCGGCAGCGAGACCTTGGCCTCACCGAACCGGGCCAGCAGCGGTGCCACCACCCAGAAGCTCGCCCGCATGGTCGAGACCAGGTCGTAGGGCGCGGTGGTGTCGATGACGTTGGATGCGGTGAGACGGATCGTCTGGCCGGTCTCGGTGGTCTGCCCGGGGCGCTTGCCGACCACCATGTGGTCGACGCCGTGATTGCCGAGGATGCGGGTCAGCGCGGAGATGTCGGCGAGGCGGGGGACATTGATCAGCTCCAGCGTCTCGCCGGTGAGCAGGCTCGCGATCATCAGCGGCAGCGCCGCGTTCTTGGCGCCCGAGATCGGGATCACGCCGTTCAGGGGCGCGCCGCCGGTGATGTGAATGCGGTCCATCGTATGTCCTCGGGCGGCGCACCTCCCTGGTGCGCGGCCGGCCGTTCTCCTGGTGGACGCCGCGGCGCCCAGGCTTGGCCGTCCCCTATAGACCGGATTTGTCGGAATCTGGACCGGGAGAATCGGTCTCGGGCGGGCCGGGCTGCTCCGCCTCGGGGACGTCCCGGGTTTCGGTGCGGCCGCGGCCCTGTTCCTTGCGGCGGCGCAGATTCGCGCGAAGCGCCGCCTTCAGGCGCTCGGAACGCGCGTCCTTGCCCCCGCTCATCGCGCGACCCTTCGTCGCCGCAAGCTCGATCCGGGTGATCCCGCGCCGGGGCAGGCAGTTCGGCGTGACGACATGGGGGCGCTCAAGGAAATGGCAGCGTGTTCGGACGTCCGTGACGCCCCGCGAGGCTAGCGAGTTCGTCCCCGCCTCTCAACGGCTGCAGGGCAGCGATGCCGGAACCTTACCTTGAACCAGTTCCAGATCCGCGCGTATCTTGCGCCATTCACGCGAAGGACTGGACCGAGGCCGTACGTTGATCGCGGGATCCAGGTGTCGAACCGGCACCGACCGCACGGCCGCACACGCGAAGGACGCTCGATGACCGTCACCCGGATGCCCAGCACGATGCTCGCCCAAGCGGGTTCGACGCGCGCCGGCTCTGGCTACGAGCGATATTTCCGGGGCGCGCTCGACCAGCTCCACGGCGAGCGCCGCTACCGCGTCTTCGCCGATATCGAGCGCATCTCCGGGCGCTTTCCAACCGCCAAGTGGCGCAAGCAGGACGGCAAGACCGCCGAGATCACCGTGTGGTGTTCCAACGATTACCTCGGCATGGGCCAGCACAAGGAAGTGGTGGCGGCGATGACCGACACGGCCGCGCGCTGCGGCGTCGGGGCGGGCGGCACACGCAACATCGCCGGCAACAACTCGCCGCTGGTCGATCTGGAGCGCGAACTCGCCGACCTGCACGGCAAGGAGGCGGGTCTCGTCTTCACCTCCGGCTACGTCTCGAACCAGTCGGGCATCTCGACGATCGCCAAACTGATCCCGAACTGCCTGATCCTGTCCGACGCCTTCAACCACAACTCGATGATCGAGGGCGTCCGCCATTCCGGCTGCGACAAGAAGATTTTTCGCCACAACGACCTTCAGCACCTGGAAGAGCTGCTGCGCGCCGCCGGCGACCGGCCGAAGCTGATCGTGTTCGAGTCGGTCTACTCGATGGACGGCGACATCGCGCCGATCGGCCGGATCTGCGACCTCGCCGACACCTACGGCGCCATGACCTACCTGGACGAAGTCCACGCGGTCGGCCTCTACGGACCCCGCGGCGGCGGTATCGCCGAGCGCGACGGCGTCATGCACCGGGTCGACGTGATCGAGGGGACCCTCGCCAAGGGGTTCGGCTGCGTCGGCGGCTACATCACCGCCTCGGCGGCGATCTGCGACGCGGTGCGCAGCTTCGCGCCGGGCTTCATCTTCACCACCGCGCTGCCGCCGGCGGTGGCCGCCGCCGCCCGGGCCTCGGTGCGCTACCTCAAGCGATCGAACGTCGAGCGCGAGGCGCATCAGGCCCAGGCCGCCGCCACCAAGGCGGCGCTCACCGAGGCCGGCCTGCCGGTGCTGGAAACCGAGACCCACATCGTTCCGGTGATGGTCGGCGACGCCGAGCTGTGCAAGGCGGCGGCCGACCACCTGCTGGAGCGTCACGCCATCTACATCCAGCCGATCAACTACCCGACGGTCCCGCGCGGCACCGAGCGCCTGCGCATCACCCCGTCGCCGTTCCACGACGCGACCCACATCGCCCGCCTCGCTGCGGCGCTGGCCGAGACCTGGGAGACCCTGGACCTGCCCCGGGCCGGCACGGTGTTCGTCGAGGCGGCGGAATAGGGTTTTTGCGGTCGCAGGCTGCGGCCGGGCCCATGCCTCCCTGCTGCGGCCTCTCCTGCACGGGCTACGACGCTCACACATCTGCAGACGAAGCGCGGGTCCCCTCGCCCCGCCAGCGGGGAGAGGCCCGCACGGACCTTGTCGTCCGTGTGGGAAGCGCAGGCGAAGCCGGAGCGGCGGTGGGGGGGCGGTTCAGGACGAGGCGGGCGTCCGGAACCGCCCCCTCACCGTCGGCTGCCGCTTTGCTTCGGCGACGACGAGGTCGCCGAAGCCCTCTCCCCGCAAGCGGGGCGAGGGGATACCCGCATCGATGCTGGAGCCGAAGCACGGGCCGTCGCGCAAGAAGGGCCGAACTCGATCTGTGAATCCGCTAGCCCGTACGGGAGGGGGGACCCGCGCCTTCTGCGCCCAAGGCATGAAAGCGGCTACGATCGAAACCTGTGTCGCCCGTAGCTCTGCGGGAGAGGGGGCGCTCCGCACCACAGGCCACCAACCTCTTCCGGATCCCCCGAATTCCCGGCAGGCTCGTCTTTTCCAGCGCCGGCCTGTAACGACGGCGCCAGCATCCATCCCCGAAAAGTCGCGAAAAAAATGATTTCCTCTCCGCTCATGACCGTGATGGTCGACGCCGTGCGCAAGGCCGCCCGCGGCCTGCGCCGCGATTTCGGCGAGGTCGAGAACCTCCAGGTCTCGCGAAAGGGCCCGGGCGACTTCGTGTCCGCCGCGGACCGGAAGGCCGAGGAGACCCTGCGGGACGCGCTCATGAAGGCCCGGCCCGGCTACAGCCTGGTGCTGGAGGAGAACGGCATCATCGAGGGCACCGACAAGAGCCACACCTGGCATGTCGACCCGCTCGACGGCACCTCGAACTTCCTGCACGGCGTGCCGCATTTCGCGATCTCGGTCGGGCTCGAGCGCGAGGGCCAGATCGTGGCCGGCGTGATCTTCGACCCGATCAAGGACGAGCTGTTCGTCGCCGAGCGCGGCAAGGGTGCCTACCTCAACAACCGGCGCCTTCGGGTCTCCGGCCGGCAGGACATGGCCGACGCGCTGGTCGGCTACGGCACGCCCTACCTCGGGCGCGGCAGCCACCCGCGCCTGCTGCGCGAGCTCGGCGCCGTGATGGCGGTGGCCGGCGGCACAAGGCGGATGGGCTCGGCGGCCCTTGATCTCGCCTACGTCGCCTGCGGTCGCCTCGACGGCTACTGGGAGCGCGACCTCCAGACCTACGATTTCGCGGCGGGCGTGATCCTGGTGCGCGAGTCCGGCGGCTACGTGACCTCGGCGGACGGTGCGGCCGAGCCCCTGGCGGCCCGCTCGGTGGCCTGCGGCAACGAGGTGCTGCATCGCGAATTGCTCGCTCTCCTCAAGAAGGTGCAGGCGGCCTGATCCTCCGGGAGATGCCGTCAAACTGGTCAGGGGCCGGAGCTTCTGCTTTAAGCCCGCCGTCCCCCACGGAAGGCCCGAACCCATGGAAGCCCGCCGCCACGTCGCGCTGAAGGAATCGATCCGTTCGATTCCCGACTACCCGAAGCCCGGCATCATCTTCCGCGACATCACCACGCTGCTCAGCGACCCGCGGGCGTTCCGGCGGGCGGTGGACGCGCTGGTCCATCCCTATGCGGGCGGGCGAATCGACCAGGTGGCCGGCATCGAGGCCCGGGGCTTCATCCTGGGCGGCGCCATCGCGCACCAGCTGTCTTGCGGCTTCGTGCCGATCCGCAAGAAGGGCAAGCTGCCCCACAAGACCGTCTCCATGGCCTACGCGCTCGAGTACGGCACCGACGAGATCGAGATCCACGTCGATGCGGTGAAGCCCGGTGACAAGGTGCTGCTGGTCGACGACCTGATCGCCACCGGCGGTACCGCCACCGCAGCGGTGAACCTGCTCCAGAAGATCGGCGCCGAGATCGTGGCCGCCTGCTTCGTGATCGACTTGCCGGAGATCGGCGGCGCGCAGCGCCTGCGCGACATGGGCGTGGAAGTCCGCGCCCTGATGCAGTTCGAGGGGCATTGAGGCCCAGGAAGACGTCCACGAAACGTTGACTTCGCGGGACCCATCCGCCATAAGCCCGCCACTCGCGACGTGGCGCCCCGCCTGGGCGCCCTTCGTGTTTGCAGACAACCAGGACGCGTGAAGGTCGGGTGCGGCAATTGCCGCCCACGAGCGCGCCTCGACCTTTGAAGGCTCTGAACCATGAAGAGAACCTACCAGCCGAGCAAGCTCGTCCGTAAGCGCCGCCACGGCTTCCGTGCGCGCATGGCCACCGCCGGTGGCCGCAAGGTGATCGCGCGTCGCCGCGCCCACGGCCGCAAGCGCCTGTCGGCCTGAGCCGATCGGATCCTCGCCGGCGCGGCCCTGCTGCGGCAGCCGCGCCGTGAGGCGTGTGCATGATGCGGAAACATGAAATCCGGTTTTCCGAACTCATCATGCGGCACACACTATGAGATCGGTCGGGATCGAACCATCGATGGCGACGATCGCGCGGCTCAAGAAGCGGCCTGACTTCCTGGCGACAGCCGAGGGCCGCCGCTTCCACACCGAGCGCATGACCGCCCAGGGGCGTCTGCGCGATCCGCAAGCGGCGGATGGCCTCCGGCTCGGCTTTACCATCACCAAGCGCGTCGGCCATGCTGTCGAGCGCAACCGCATTCGCCGGCGCCTGCGTGCCGCGGTGAACGTGGTTGCGTCCGGTCTCCCGGGCGATCTGGCCGGGCTGCCGGCCGACATCGTACTGATCGCCCGCCGCCCGGCCCTGACCGCGCCCTTCGAGGCCCTGGCCGAGGACCTGCGTCGCGCCATTCCGACGGTGACGCGTCCGGCCACACCGCGGCCTCCCGGTGGACCCCGGGGCGACCGGCCCGGCAAGCCTGGCGGCCGGCCGGCCAAAACCACACCTCTCCAGCGCGATGCGGGCCGGGTGCCCGCGCAGCCTGCTGCGTCCCGCGAACCCGACATCGATCCGTCGCAGGACCGCGCCAGAGGTCTCCGAATCACGGACGCGCGCAGGCCCGAACGGGCCAGTGCCGCTCCTGTTGCCACTCCGAACACGTGCGGCGGTGTCCCCGATGGGCAATGACAAGACGAACATGTTCGTGGCCATCGGCCTGTCGCTGCTGGTGCTGCTGGGATGGCAGTACTTCGTGGCCGGCCCGCGGGTGGAACAGCAGCGGCTGATCGAGGCGCAGAACAAGGCCGCGCAGCAGCAACAGCAGCCGCCCGGCGTCACCCCGGACGGGGTCCCGTCGCCCTCGCCCAAGGAGGGCGGCCCGGCAGCGCCCGTGCCGGGCACGGTCCCCGGGCAGGGTGGCGCCGTCTCGCGCGAGGCGGCGCTCGCCCGCTCGCCGCGCATCCGGATCGAGACCCCGGCGCTCAGCGGCTCGATCGCCCTCAAGGGTGGCCGCGTCGACGACGTGTCCCTGAAGAACTACCACGAGACCGTGGACCCGAAGAGCCCGGAGATCGTGCTGTTCTCCCCGGCCGGCAGCGAGGCACCGTACTACGCCGAGTTCGGCTGGGTCGGCGCCAATGCCGGGCCGCTGCCCGGCAGCGAGACCGTCTGGTCCAGCGACGGCAAGACGTTGTCGCCCGGCATGCCTGTGACCCTGACCTGGGACAACGGCGCCGGCCTCGTCTTCAAGCGCATCATCGCGGTCGACGACAAGTACATGTTCACGGTCCGCGAGGAGATCGAGAACAGGGGCTCGGGCGCGGTGACGCTCTATCCGTACAGCCTGGTCTCCCGCTGGGGTAAGCCGCATACCCAGGGCTACTACGTCCTGCACGAAGGCATGATCGGCTACCTCGGCAACGACGGCCTGCAGGAATTCACCTACGACAAGCTCGCCAAGGAAGGCGCGTATGGCGGCGCCAACACCAAGGGCCGCGCCTGGAACGGCGTGACCGGCGGCTTCGTCGGCATCACCGACAAGTACTGGGCGGCGGCCGTGATGCCGGCCGACCAGGACGTGCCCTATACCGGCGCCTTCACGGACCGGACCGACGGCGCCACCAACGTCTACCAGGCCAGCGTGCGCGGTGACGCCGTGAACCTGGACGCGGGGGCCTCGGCGACGACGACCCAGCGCCTGTTCGCCGGCGCCAAGGAAGTCAACCTGATCAACAACTACGAGAAGGACCTCGGCATCAAGCACTTCGATCTCATGATCGATTGGGGCTGGTTCTTCTTCATCACCAAGCCGATGTTCCGGGCGCTGGACTTCTTCTTCCATCTCTTCGGCAACTTCGGCGTCTCGATCCTGGTGGTCACCTTCTGCCTGAAGCTGCTGTTCCTGCCGATCGCCAACCGCTCCTACGTGTCCATGGCCAAGATGAAGGCCGTGCAGCCCGAGATGGTCGCCATCCGGGAGCGGTACAAGGACGACCGCATGAAGCAGCAGCAAGCCACGATGGAGCTGTACAAGAAGGAGAAGATCAATCCGGTCGCGGGCTGCTGGCCGGTGCTGATCCAGATCCCGGTCTTCTTCGCGCTCTACAAGGTGCTGTTCATCACCATCGAGATGCGCCACGCGCCGTTCTTCGGGTGGATCCACGATCTCGCCGCGCCGGATCCGACGAGCATCGTCAACCTGTTCGGCCTGCTGCCCTTCCCGGCACCGGACTTCGTCCATCTCGGCGTCTGGCCGCTGATCATGGGCGTCACGATGTTCGTGCAGATGAAGATGAACCCCGCGCCGCCAGACCCGGTCCAGGCGCAGATTTTCACCTTCATGCCGATCGTGTTCACATTCATGCTGGGGTCGTTCCCCGCCGGCCTCGTGATCTACTGGGCCTGGAACAACACCCTGTCGGTGATCCAGCAATACGTCATCATGCGTCGCAACGGCGTGAAGGTGGAGCTGTGGGACAACCTGCGGACCACGTTCCGGCGCGGCGGAACCAAGGCGCCGGCGACCACCAAGGGCTGAGGCCCGCGGTCATCGCCGTCACCGCATCCCAGAGGGCGGCCGCCACCGTCCGGGACGCCGCTCCGGGCCGACGAGGAAAGCCGTGACCGAGACCAACGACGATGCGGCCGACCTCCTGGAGGCCGGCCGCCTGCTGTTCGCCGGGGCTGCCGACTTCTACGCGGCCGCCCAGGTTCTCGAGCGCATCCCGCCCATGGAGGGCGTCGAGATCGCGTTCGCGGGCCGCTCGAACGTCGGCAAGTCGAGCCTGATCAACGCGCTGACCGGCCGCAACACCCTGGCGCGCACGTCGCACACGCCGGGCCGGACCCAGCAGCTCAACTTCTTCCGGATCGGGGATCGCATGTCCCTCGTGGACATGCCGGGCTACGGCTACGCGGCGGTGGAGAAGGCCAAGGTCGAAGCCTGGACCCAGCTGATCCATTCCTACCTCAAGGGCCGCGCCAATCTCGCCCGGGTGTTCATGCTGATCGACGCCCGCCACGGCTTCAAGTCGATCGACACCGACGTACTCGACGGTCTCGACAAGGCCGCGGTGAGCTATCAGGTCGTGCTCACCAAGGGCGATTCGCTGAAGAAGGGCGAGGTCGAGAGCCGCATCGCCGGCATCCAGGCGGGGCTCGCCAAGCGGCCGGCCGCCTTCCCGCAGGTGATCCTCACCTCCAGCCGCGACGACCGCGGCATACCCGAGCTGCGCGCTGCGATCGCCAAGCTGCTGATCGAGCGCGGCGCATGAGGATGTCGGGGATCGACCGGGGGCTCATGGCCTTGGCCTGCCTCGCCGGCCTGCTCGGTGTCGCCCTCAGCGCCGCGGCGGCCCACATCCCGGGGGCGGATTCGCTCAAGACCGCGGCGCAGTTCCTGTTGTTTCACGCCCCGGCGATCCTGGCGCTCACGGGCTTAGCCGCCGGAAGTCTGACGCGGCCCGGCCTATCGCGCACCGCAGCGGGTCTGCTCGTCCTCGGCCTGATCCTGTTCTGCGGCGACCTGTCGGTTCGGACCTGGCTGCAGCGCCCCCTGTTCCCGATGGCCGCCCCCATCGGCGGCTTCGCCCTCATGGGTGGCTGGCTCGTGGCAGCTGTGGGCGCGCTCGTGCCGGCGCGGCGCGTTTAGCCGCCAGCCTGAACGTTTAGAAATTCCAGCGCCGGTCCCTGGGCATCCGAGAAAACGCCGGCCGTAAGCGCGCCGCCGTAGACCGCGGCGGTGTCGAGATTGGTCCGGAACCGGCGTACCTCCGGGCGACCGTCCCGCTGGGGTGTGTGGCCGTGGACCACGTGCCGGCCGAAATCGTGATCCTCCTCGAGGAACGGTTCCCGAATCCACAGGCGGTCGTGCACGTCCGAGTCCGACGCCGCCTTGCCGGGGCGGAGACCGGCATGGACGTACCACCGGGCCGCATCGCCGTGCAGGGTCGGAAGGGCTTCGATCCAGTCGAGGGTGTCGCCCGGCAACCCGCTGAGGTCCCGGGCGCCGAACGAATCGAGGGTGGCGTCGCCGCCGTTGTACAGCCAATGCCGGGCCGCCTCCGGAGTCAGCAGCGCGTCGAGCAGCATGCGCTCGTGGTTGCCCATGAGGCAGGTGACGCGTTCGGGCTCGGCCCAGTTCAGGCGGCTGACGGTGCGCAGCACCGCGGCGCTGTCGGGTCCGCGATCGATGTAGTCGCCCAGGAAGACCAGGCGGTGGGCACGATCCCCAGCATGGGCGGCGATCTGCTCCAGCAGCGTGTCGAGCAGGTCGGCGCGGCCGTGGATGTCGCCGATGGCGTAGGTGAGCGGCGCGGACTCCATGGGCCATCGTCTACGGGAGGGATCCGGTCCGCAAGGCTTCGCGGCGGATCACGCCGCCGTCGCAGGGAAGATTCTCAGCCCTTCGCTTCTTGGGCGTATCGGCCGTCGTATCGGCCGGCTTGAATCAGCGCGAGCACTTCGGCCTCTCGGGCAGATTGTGCGCGCACCGCCTCGATCAGGCGCGGCGCGAGCGCGGGCGGGAAGGTCACGACGCCGTCCGCGTCGCCCACCACCACGTCTCCTGGGCTCACCGTCCAGCCTCCGACGGAAACGGGTCCGTTGATGACGCCGGGGCCGGTCTTGAACGGACCCCGGGGCGTGGCGGCGCGAGCGTAGCAGGGGAAGTCCGAACCGGCGAAGGCGTCGGTATCGCGGATAGCGCCGTCGATGACGAAGCCTGCCACGCCCCGGCTCTCGGCGATCGCCTTCATGATTTCGCCCACCAGCGCCCGGCTCGTGTCGCCGCCGCCATCGACCACGATCACGTCTCCGCGACGAACCTGCTCGAGCGCCTGGTGGATCGCGAGGTTGTCGCCGGCCCGCACCCCGACCGTGAACGCCGTGCCGAGGAGCCGCCCCTGCCGGTGGAAGGGCCGCAGACCGTGCAGGACCGCCATCCGGTCCAGGCAGTCGCTGATCGTCGCCGTGGAGAAGTCCTGAACCGAGGCGAGCACGGCGGGATCGACGGTGGGCGGCGGCGGATTGTGCGTGATGCCGGGCATCGGCGAGAAACCTCCCTGATGGCGGCCGGGCGGGATCCTGTTGGATCGCGTCGGGGCTGCGCCGAGGGCGGAGCTTGCCAGAGGATTCACCCGGTGTCGTGCGGCCTGCCGGCTTCAGCGCTCGGCCGCTTGGGGCCCCCCCGCGCCGCCGCCGGTCGCGAGCTTGCGGCGGGCATCGGCCTGGCCGCTCTGCGTGTCGAAATACTTCGCTGCGTCGCCGAGCTGGACCGCCGGCTGGCATTTCGGCGTGCAGGACAGCGATTCCTGATCCATCCCGCGCTGGACCGTGATGGTCGCGTCCCGCGATGCCTCGACCCGGATCATCGTCTCGGCGATCATCGCGCCGGCCGTGTCGAGCGCGATCAGGTTGGTCGAGCCGTAGCTCTTGCCCGTGAGCACCAGCACGCCGTTCTTCTGCGGCGTGACCTCCGCGATGATGGGGTTGCCGACGATGACGGTTGCGGTCTTCTCCGGCAGGCGGATGACCTTGGCGTTGTCCACCAGCACGGTGACGATCGGCAGCGGCTCCGGCTGGGCGGCCGCGACAGCGGCACCCGTCAGCAGGAGGACGAGGCCGGCTCGGCCCGCATTCGACAGGGTGCGGCGCATCGGATTCCTCGGTAGCGGCCGGCGCCTGCGCGTGGCGCGACACCGAAGCCGCAGCGATAGCCCGGGACCGGTGAAGGAACCGCTAAGCATGAGGCGGCCCCGCGTATGCTCGGCAACGGCGAAACCTATCCTTCACTAAGCTCGCAGCGGGCCGTGAGCGGACTTTGTTCGGGGTGCGATTTAACCGAATTTCAAGGCGTAACAGGCAATCTCCAAATGCCGCCGATCGAGACGTAGAAATCTTCGTCGGTCATCTTTCAAACTTCACGTTGCCCGTTCTTGATCGAAGGATCGCCCTCCATGAAGACCCTGTTCTCGCGTTTCGCCTCCGACGAGTCCGGCGCCACCGCGATTGAGTACGGCATGATCGCCGCCCTGATCGCCGTCGTCATCATCGGCGCGCTGAAGACTGTCGGCACCTCGCTGTCGGCCAAGTTCAGCGCGATCTCCGGCAACCTGAACTAATCGGGTCTCTTCACGATCGGGATCTGCGGCAGGTTCGAGGCTCCATCGCGTCAGGCGATGGGGTCTCGGCCGGCCGGATCCGTCGT
This sequence comes from Methylobacterium sp. WL7, assembly GCF_008040085.1. Lineage (NCBI taxonomy): Bacteria > Pseudomonadati > Pseudomonadota > Alphaproteobacteria > Hyphomicrobiales > Methylobacteriaceae > Methylobacterium > Methylobacterium sp. WL7. Next base: position 26,985 of record NZ_VRVG01000048.1, read on the forward strand.
TCGGCTGCGGCCTCGCGCTGCTTTCCCGCCAGGTACGGATAGGGTTGACCCGAGATGGTTGGCGCAGGATCGGCGATCGCGAGTCTCGGAACGGCCGGTTTCGGCCTGCTGGTGCTGTTCCCGTTCCTGATGGCCTACGCGGCGGCCAGCGACCTGCTGACGATGCTGATCCCGAACCGGATCTCGTTGGCGCTCGTCGCGGGGTTCGCGCTGCTGGCCGTCACCGGCCCGATGAGCTGGTCCGAGATCTGGCTCCATGTCGGCGCTGCCGCCCTGGTGCTGACCGTGACCTTCACGCTGTTTGCCGTCGGGGTGATCGGCGGTGGCGACGCCAAGCTGGCCGCCGCCACGGCGCTCTGGCTGGGCTTCGACGGCTTGGGCGATTACCTGCTGGTGGCCTCGATCCTCGGCGGCGGCCTGACGCTCGCGATCCTGGCCGTGCGCGCCTACCCGCTCCCGATGCGCATCGCGCGCTTGCCCTTCGCGCTGCACCTCCACGATGCCAAGACCGGGATTCCGTACGGTATCGCGCTCGCGGCTGCTGCCCTGCTGGTGCTGCCCGAGACCGAGGTCTGGGCCCGCACGCTCGCCGCCTGAGATCCTGGAACCAAAGCAAATCTCGGTCCCGAGATCTGGAGCCCAGGTTCGGAGCCGGCTAGAACTGCGCCATGTCGTTCGCGCTCCTGCGTCGCCCCGATCCCGACCACCTTGAGGTCCAGCACGAGGGAGCAAGCCTCCAGATCGCGCTGCGCCGGCGGCCGACCGCGCGCCGGATCACCCTGCGGGTCTCGGCCGCCACCGGCGAGGTCGTGATCACCCTGCCGAGCCGAACCGCCGTCAACACCGCCCAGCGCTTCGCCACCAGCCATGCCGGGTGGATTGCCGCGCGTCTGGCACGGGTGCCGGAGCGGATCGGTTTCGTTCCGGACGCGATCCTGCCGCTGCGCGGGACGCCACACCGTTTGCATCTGCGAGGGACGCGCAGCGGCGCGGTGCGCGTCGAGGCGGAGGCCGGGGAACCGGTGATCTCCCTCTCTTGCGAGCCGGCCCACGTCCCGCGCCGGATCCGGGACTACCTGACCCGCGAGGCACGGCGCGACCTCGCCGAGGCGGTGGAGCGCTATGCGCCGCTGCTCGGCCAACGGCCGGTCCGCATCACCCTGCGGGACACCCGCAGCCGCTGGGGATCCTGTACGGCGCGGGGCGAGCTGAACTTCTCATGGCGCCTGATCCTGGCGCCCCCGATGGTGCTCGATTACCTCGTCGCCCACGAGATGGCGCACCTGCGCGAGATGAACCATTCGGCGCGGTACTGGGCGCTGCTGCACGGGCTATGCCCGCACGTCGACGCGGCCGAGGCGTGGCTGAAGCGCAACGGCACCAGCCTGCATCGCTACGGCTGACCGGCCAAGCCTCAGCCCCTGTCTCAGCCCTTGCCTCAGCCCTTAGCGCGCAGGACCTTCTGGCGCGTCACGGCTTCGCCGGGCCAGACCGGCCGCGGGTTGACCTGGCCGGGCTCGAGCGTGCGGGGGGCGACGCTGTCGCAGACCTCGCGCTGCCGGATGATCACCGGGTTGCCGAAGGTGTCGCGGCGGCGCACCAGGCCGCCTTCGCGGCAATAGCCGGCGATCGCGGCCTGTCCGTTGCGGCCGCCATACGGGTTCACCGCCACGGGCGGATGCTCGACGATCAGCGTGTCGGAGCGGTTGAGGGAGTGTTCCACATAGGTGGTCTCGCCGACCGGCAGCGATTGTGCCCCAGCCTGCGCGAGGGTGGCCATCAAGCAGGCGGCCGAGAGGGCGAGCGGGCGCATCACAGCTTCAGGATCCTGCGCTGGAGGAAAAGCGAACCCTATTTAGGCCGTTCTGCAACCTTCGGGTAGCGTCAAGGAGCAACACCGGAGCCGGCATCGCTTGACAGCGCGGGTCCGACCATGGTCGGAACACCCCCGATTTTACGGCCTCGCCGGTCCTCGGCGATGGCGTTCCGAAGGGTTCGGCGGTGCCGCTTCACGCGAAGCTCGATCGTTTCCGGCGCGTCGTCCGGCGCGCCGTCTTGCCGGCCTGCCTTGCCTTCTCCGCGGCAGGGCTCGCATCGGTTGGGCCGGCCGCCGCCCAGGGCATGGTGCGCAAGACCTTCGACGATTGGCAGCTGCGCTGCGAGACGCCGGCCGGCGCGAAGGCCGAGCAATGCGCCCTGGTGCAGTACCTGGCCGCTGAGGACCGCCCGAACCTCACCCTGGTGGTGATCGTTCTGAAGACGGCGGACAATCGCGGTTACCTGCTGCGGGTGGTGGCGCCGCTGGGCGTGCTCCTTCCCTCCGGGCTCGGCCTGAAGATCGACCAGACCGATGTCGGCCGAGCCGGCTTCGTGCGCTGCCTGACAACCGGTTGCGTGGCCGAGGTGGTGATGGATGACGGCCTGATCCGCCAGTTCAAGGCCGGCACGCAGGCGACCTTCATCGTGTTCCAGACGCCCGAGGAAGGCGTCGGCATCCCGCTCTCGATGAAAGGCTTCGCGGCCGGGTTCGACAGCTTGAAATGACGATGCCGCCCGGGAGCCGTGCGATGATCGGTGAGCGTGACCTGTTTCTAGGCCTGTGCGGCCTGATCCTCGCCGGTTCGCTCGCCGCGAGCCCGGCCTGCGCCGAGGACGGCAACGTCTTCTCCAACCTGTTCAAGTTCGGCGGCACGACGGTCCCGCCGTCGCAGCCGCAGAGCCTCGATCCGCCCTATTGCCCGCCGGTCGAGGTGGCCGAGAACGGTGCGGCGTATCGCATCCTCGCCGGGAGCGATGTGCGGACGCAGTTCTCGGTCGGCCGGCTCGCCCGGGAATGCGCCCGGCGCCAGGACGGCTCGATCACCGTCAAGGTTGGCGTCGAGGCCAACGTGCTGCTCGGCCCGAAGGGTGCGCCCGGTCGGTTCGACGTGCCGGTGACGATTCAGATCCGCCACGAGGGCAAGGTCATCGCGAGCCGCGTCGAGCGTACCAGCGTCCTCGTCGGCCCGGGCGAGGCCCAGGGCTTCGCTACCATCGTGGCCGAGGAACTGACCGTGCCGCCGGCGGTGGCCGAGGATTACGACATCACCGTCGGCGTCGGCAGCGGCAAGGGTACAGGCGGCAAGCCCGCGGCCAAGCCGCGGCGCAGGAAGCCGGCAGCCGCCGCCGAGGCCGCCGGCGGAGGCGACGCTGCCCAGTGATGCCGCGGCGCACCCCGTCGAACCGACCCCACCGACCGGCCGAGGCGGACGCGGCGCGGCCTGGCTCGGCCGCCAGACGCTGTTCCGCCTGGAGCCGGCCGACGACCCGGTCTTCGATCGCCGCCTGATCCTGCCCGACCATTCCGTCGGCTGGATCGTGCTGAGCTATGGCGGTGACCCCCAGGTCGCGCCGCGCCGGCCGATCCTGCGCGTTATCCGAGGGGTCGACGGCACGCCGCAGGATTTCGTCCTCCCGGGCACGTCGCACGGTTACGCCCATTGGCTCGGCCTGATCCCCGCAGATGCCCGGGAGATCCGGCTCTCGGCCGGACCGGGTTTCGTGCTGGAGCGGGTCGGGGCCCGGAGCGAGGCCTCGGTGCTGGTCCAATGCCTCTTGCGGCGGCCCTGGCGCTTCGTGTCGTCCCTCTACGAGCGCGCGCGCGGGTCCGAGCGGCGCTATCGCGATACGTTGCGCGGCGCCTGCGCGGTGACGCCGATGCAGCATTACCGGTCCTGGGCAGCGTCACGGAGCCGCCCGATCCAGGTGGCGCCCACCGCGCTGCGGATCCGATGCTTGATCCTCGCCCGGCCCGGAGAGGACGCGGCGCTTGCCGCGACGCTGGACGCCCTCGGAACGCAGATTCACACGGGGCGGACGGTCGTCGTCGCCTGGAAGGATGCACGTCCCGAGGCACCGGACGTCCGTGCCGAACACCGGATCTGGGACGATCGAGCCGCGCCCGCCGACCTCACCGCCGAGGCCGACGCCCTGTGCCTGCTCCGGGCCGGGGACATCCCGACCCCCGACGCGCTGGCGCTGCTGGCGACAGCCCTGGCGGGGGCGGATCTCGCCTACGGCGACGAGCTGGGCCCCGATGGCCTCCCGCTGCTCAAGCCGGATTGGAGCCCGGACCTCGCCCTGGCAACCGGCTATGTCGGCCGCGTCACCCTGTTCTCCCGTGCCCTGCTCACGCGGCTGCCGCCCGAGCCGGTTGGGCCCATGGACGAGGCGATCCTGGCGATCGAGACCGCCGCGATCGTCGCCGGCGCGCGCGGCGCCCATGTTCCGCGCGTCCTCGCCAGCACGGCCGGCCATAGCCTGGATGCCGCAGGGAGAGCCCGCGTGCTGGGCGCCCGCCTCGACGCGTTGAGCGTCTGGCCGAAGGCGTCCGTTCGTAAGGGCGCCGTCCAGCTGGACTGGCCGCTGCCGCGTCCCGCCCCGCGGGCCAGCATCGTGATCCCCTCCCGCGACCGGCTCGACCTGATCGAGCGGGTCTGCCGCGGCGTGCTGCACGAGACGGCTTACGCCGATCTCGAACTGATCATCGTCGACAACGGGTCCACCGATCCGGCCGTGCTGGCGTATTACGAAGCCCTGCACCGGGACCCCCGCGTCCGGATCCACGTCGATCCGCAACCGTTCAACTTCGCCGCCATGGTCAATGCCGGCGTCGCCGACGCCACCGGCGCGGTCGTGGTGCTGCTCAACAACGATGTGGCCGTTCTTGAACCCGGCTGGCTCGACGCGATGGTCCGCCAGGCGAGCCGGCCCGAGGTCGGGGCGGTCGGGGCAAAGCTCCTCTACGCGGACGGCACGCTGCAGCATGCCGGCGTCGTGGTCGGCCTCGGCGGGCGGGCCGGCCACATCCTGCGCCGCCGCCCCGGCGACACGCCGGGCCATCTCGGACGGTTGCATGTCGCCCACGAGGTCTCGGCCGTCACCGCCGCCTGTCTGGCCGTCGCGCGGGAGAAATATCTCGCGGTCGGCGGCTTCGACGCCGAGGCGTTCCCGGTGGATTTCAACGACGTCGATTTCTGCCTGCGCCTCAGCGCCGCCGGCTGGAAGACGGTGTGGACTCCGGCCGCCACGCTGGCTCATCTCGAATCCGTCAGCCGAGGTCCCTCGGTCGGCGCCAAGCGCGCGCGGTTCGAGCAGGAGGCGGCCCGCTTCTCTGAGCGCTGGCGCGACGTGATCCGGCACGACCCGTTCTATCATCCTGCCCTGTCGCTCACGACTTTCGGCGAGGATCTCGAATGACGCGGCGCCGATGACCGAGCCTGTGGTCGGCCTCGCACAGAGACTGCATCTCGGCATTCCGCGGCGCTCCGGCCGCGCAATGCTCGACGTGCTGCGTCACCTACTGGGCCACCCTCGGGCGACGGGAGAGATCCTGCTCGCGCGGCTCCAGGGCCGACGGCTGCGCGCGCGCCAGAAGCTGGCCGCCCTGATCGGGATCGACCACCGACTCACCCTTCCGGCTAGCATCCTCGACCGATTCCCACCCGCTCCCGCCCCGCCGGCGGACGGCATCCTGGTGTTGGGCGACGGCATGTTGGTCGCGGGTGCGCTCGACCGCATCGCCACCGCCTTCGCGGCCGATCCGGAGCTTCAGGCCATCTACGGCGATGCCCTGATCCAGGACCATCCACGCGGCCCGGTGCGGCCCCTGCTCGCGCCAAGCTTCGACCCCGACTGGCTGGCGCACCTCGACTATCTCGCCCCCCTGTTGGCTTGCCGGGCGGGATCTCTCGCCCCGGCGACGCAGCCGACCGGCCCCGCCGACGCCGCGTTCCGGATCGCCGAGCGGTACGGCGCCGGCGCGATCGGCCACCTGCCCGAGATCCTTTCGATCCGTCGCGGCGAGACCGGGGATCGTGCGTCGCCGGCAGGGGAGGGGGGACGGTATCGCCACCGCGACGCCCTGCGCGGCCATCTCGACCGGACCGGCCGCAGCGAAAGCCGCATCGTCGTTGCCCGGGACGACGGCCTTCTCCAAGTCGAGCACCCGCTGCCCGATCCGCGGCCGCTGGTGAGCGTCATCGTGCCGACCCGCGACCGGCTCGACCTGCTCCGCCCCTGCCTCGAAAGCCTCGCCGCCTGCACCGATTGGCCGAACCTCGAGATCCTGGTCTGCGACAACGACAGCCGCGAGCCGGAGACGCTGGCGTTCCTCAAGGCGCTGGAGCGTGAGGGGAGGGGGCTCGTCGTACCCTGTCCGGGCCCGTTCAACTTCGCCGCCATGAACAACGCCGCCGCCGTCCGCGCCCGCGGGGCGCTGCTGGTCTTCGTCAACAACGACGTCGAGGCGTTCCGGCCCGACTGGCTGACCCGTATGGCCCGGGAGGCCCTGCGCCCCGAGATCGGCGCTGTCGGCGCCAGGCTCCTCGACGGCGAGGGGCGGGTCCAGCATGGCGGCATCGTGCTCGGAACCGGCGGCCTGGTCACCCACGCGCACCGCCACTTCCCCGGCGACGCCCCCGGCTACCTTGCGGGCCTGCGCGCAACGCACGCGGCCTCGGCGGTGACCGCCGCCTGCCTGATGGTCGAGACGGAAAAATTCCGGGCGGTCGGCTGCTTCGACGATGCAGTCTTCGCGGTGGATTTCAACGATGTCGACCTGTGCCTGCGCCTGAACGCGGCCGGCCATCGCACGCTTCTGGTGCCGGGGGCTGTACTGCATCACCGCGAATCGGCGAGCCGCCGCTGGACCCCGGCGGCGCGCGCCCGCCACGAGCGCGAGATCGCGGCGCTGAAAAAGCGATGGGGGCCGCTGCTGGCGCAGGACCCCCACTATCACCCGGGCTTCGACCCGGACCTCTCGACCCACGCGCGGCTGCGGCGGGCCTTCCCTGCGGCGGGGCCGGCATCGGTGCGCCGGCCATCCACCTGAGCGGATTACTGGACCAGGCGCGGGCCGCCGCCCTGGACCTTCTCGTTCTCCGACATGATCCCGAGCCGCTTGGCGACTTCGGTGTAGGCTTCGATCAGGCCGCCCAGATCCTTGCGGAACCGGTCCTTGTCGAGCTTGTCGGAGGACTTGATGTCCCACAGCCGGCAGGAATCCGGGGAGATCTCGTCGGCGACGACGATGCGCATCATGTCGCCTTCCCACAGGCGGCCGGTCTCGATCTTGAAGTCCACGAGCCGGATGCCGACGCCGAGGAAGAGGCCCGACAGGAAGTCGTTGACGCGGATCGCCAGCGCCATGATGTCGTCGATCTCCTGGGGCGTCGCCCAGCCGAACGCCGTGATGTGCTCCTCCGACACCATCGGGTCGTTGAGCGCGTCGTTCTTGTAGTAGAACTCGATGATCGAGCGCGGCAGCTGGGTGCCTTCCTCCAGGCCCAGCCGGGTCGCCAGCGAGCCGGCCGCGACGTTGCGCACGACGACCTCGAGCGGGATGATCTCGACCTCCCGGATCAGCTGCTCGCGCATGTTCAGCCGGCGGATGAAGTGCGTCGGCACGCCGATGTCGTTGAGGTGCTGGAACACGAATTCGGAGATCCGGTTGTTCAGCACGCCCTTGCCGTCGATGACCTCGTGCTTCTTCGCGTTGAAGGCGGTCGCGTCATCCTTGAAGTGCTGAATGAGCGTCCCGGGCTCGGGCCCCTCGTAGAGGACCTTCGCCTTGCCCTCGTAGATGCGACGGCGGCGGTTCATAGGCGTGTACCGTGGTTTGAGGAAGTCCATGGGCCGAGGCTCCTGATGCGCGACGATTGGGAGGAATTCGCGGCGCGGCGACCGGATGGGAAGGTCGGGCAACCGGACGGCCTCTGCCCGAGGGCCCGGCTACTGCCGCTGAAACTAGCCGAACGGGGCTTCCAGCACAACGCGTTAGCCCGCAGGGCGGGATTGCGGACGGCTTTCCGGACGTGACGAGCGGCCGTCTGCGCAAGCGTCACATCACCCCGTGCCGCGGCGCTCTTCCATGGGCGCGGTTTTGGACGGGTACCGGCACAGATCGGCGATGAGGCAGCGGGGGCACTCGGGCTTTCGCGCCTTGCAGGTGTAGCGGCCGTGCAGGATCAGCCAGTGGTGGGCGTGCAGCCTGTAGGGCTCCGGGACGATCGCTTCCAGACCGGCCTGTACCTTGTCGGTGGTGGTGCCGACGAACAGCGGAATCCGATTCGAGACTCGGAAGATGTGGGTGTCCACGGCGATCCGCGGCACCTGGAACGCGATGTTCAGCACCACGCTGGCGGTCTTGGCCCCGACCCCGGGCAACACCTGCAGCGCCTCCAGGCTCGCCGGCACCGCCCCGCCATGCCGCTCGACCAGGATGCGCGAGAGCGCGACGACGTTCTTGGCCTTGGTGTTGAACAACCCGATCGTGCGGATGAAGCTTCGGACCGTCTCTTCGCCGAGTGCCAGCATCTTCTCGGGCGTGTCGGCCACCGCGAAGAGCGGACCGGTGGCGAGGTTGACGCCGCGATCGGTCGCCTGGGCCGACAGGACCACGGCCACCAGAAGCGTGAACGGGTTGACGAAGTGGAGCTCGCCCTTCGGTTCCGGCTCGGCCGCGTGGAAGCGCCGGAAGATCTCCGTGAGCGTCTCCGGATCCACCGCGTCCGGCGCAGCCTCGACATGGACCGTGGTGGCCGAGGCGATGCGTCCGCCGAGGCGCCCCGAGGCTGTGGCTTTCACGGGGGCGGCGGTCACACCTGCGGCACGCCGTCGAGGTGGGCTGTTAACCGGGGGCGGAGGCTTTCTGGCGGGCATCGGCGCGTTATATGGATCGCATGGTTACCGGCAATCCTTCCGTCCACCCGCACGGGCTCGACCCGGACACGATCGACCGGCCGGTCTTCTCGGCCACCATCCGTCCGCATCAATCCTTGAGTCGCCTGGGCTTCCGGGTCGTGATGACCGGCTGCTGCCTGGTCTCGCTCACGGTTTCGGTCTGGGCCTGGCGAATGGGCTTCTGGCCTGTGGCCGGTTTCTTCGGCCTCGACATGCTGGCGATCTATGCCGCCCTGAAGGTGAGCTTCCGGCGCGGGCGATCCTTCGAGGAGGTGATGATCTCACAGCTCGAGATCCTGCTGGCACGGGTCAGCCACCGGGGCGAGCGACACGAATGGCGGTTCAATCCGCTCTGGACCAAGATCGTCACCGTGGAGGACGACGAGTACGGCCTCCAGCGGCTCACCCTCGTCTCGCGACGGCAACAGGCGTTGGTGGCGCGGGATGCCGACCCGGACGAGCGGGCCCGCATCGCCCATGGGCTCGGTCAGGCACTGGCGCGGGTCAAGAAGGGCTACTGAGCGCGTCACGCGTCGGCCACCGGGATTCGGCAGAGATGACGATTGCACCGCAACAACGCGGTTGACGCCACCGGCGCACCTGCCTATAGAGCTGTTCATCGGCGCCGGCCGCGGAAGTGGCCCGGGCGCTGAAGCATCTTCTGACAAGATCGGCGATTGGCCGGCGCGTTTGCCGGGCGGTCTTCTGTTTTTGTTCGATGCCGACCCTGATGTATCGTTCGCTCCGGCGAACCAAACAGTCGGGTTGACAGGGAGGACGGTGGGCTCTAAACGCCCTCCACCGCTGAGGCGGCCGACCGAATGGTCTGGCGCGTATCACGGTTCTCCCAGTCGGGCAAGCAAAAGATCCGGGCCTCGGTCCAGGTCGTCGTCTCGTCTGCAGCGATACCGGCTCGGCTGGTATCGTGGGGTCTTTGACATTGTTGGATTTGAGGAAGGGAGACGCGGACGGCGTTTGTCCTTGCGGTCGGAGCTTTGGCTTCGGCGTGTGAGAGACTAGTGCCGATCGTCGTATCTCTCTTTTTGAGCTCACCGATTTCGTCGCGCTGTGAAGCGCTGCGGGATCGATTGTGAGGCTCCGTCTGAGAATTACGTGATCGGCCAGATCAATCTCTTCAACGTGAGAGTTTGATCCTGGCTCAGAGCGAACGCTGGCGGCAGGCTTAACACATGCAAGTCGAGCGGGCACTTCGGTGTCAGCGGCGGACGGGTGAGTAACGCGTGGGAACGT
>NZ_VRVG01000049.1:0-36942 GCF_008040085.1 Methylobacterium sp. WL7
GCCGACATCCGAGCCGCCGCCGGCCGCGGTTTCGCTGCCCGAGCCCGCGGCCCCCAGGCCGCCGTCGCCCGTAGAGCCTACGCCACCACCGGCGCCTGTCGCGCCGCCGCCACGGCCTGCGCCCGCCGCGCCGCGGCCCGAGCCGAAGGCCGCCGGCAACCCGTTCTCCGTGGAGGAGATCGAGGCCGAGTTCGCGCGCCTGCTGGGCCGCCCCCTCGACAAGCGGAACTGAGATCGCGCGTTGACGGACGGTTAACCGGTTTTCGGAAGGGTCGGGCTCCGAGGAAGACCCGATGCTCAACCTGGACGCCCAGACCGCTCAGCGAAACCGCGCCTACCGGGCGTTCAAGCTCGACCGGGCCGGCCGCGTGTTCTCGGCCGAGATCGTTCCGGCCGCCGACGACACGCAGGCCCGTCGCCGCGCCCGGGCCATGGCCACGGACGAGGCGATCGAGCTGTGGGACCGGACGCGGTTCCTCGGCCGCTACGAGCCGGTCGCCCAAGCCCGCATGTGAGGGGTGGGCCGCCCTCAATCGTACGCGCTCTCCCGCATGGCCAGGACGGCGACGAAGCTGAGCACGGCGGCGGCCGCGAGATAGAATCCGACGAAGCCAATCCCGCCATAGGCTGCCAGCTCCTGGGCGATGTAGGGCGCCCCAGAGGCGCCCAGGATACCGGCGAGGTTGTAGGTGACCGAGGCCCCCGTGTAGCGCACCCGGGTCGGGAACAGCTCCGGCAGCACCGCGCCCATCGGGCCGAACACCCAGCCCATCGCCAGCAGGCTGAGGCACAGGAAGCCCAGCACCGGCGGCCAGGTCCCGGCCGAGGCAGCGTTCCCGAGCATCGGGCCCATCAGGAAGCCGAGCGCGAACACCGCGGCCATCCCGGAGAGCAGCACGGGCTTGCGGCCGAACCGGTCGGCGGCAGCCCCCGAAATCACAGTCCCAAGTGCCATGAAGCAGACCGCGATGCACTCGAACAGCAGGAAGGTCGGGCGGCTGTAGCCCAGCGTGCCGGTGCCGTAGCCCAGGGCGAACACCGTCGAGAGGTAGAACACCGCGTAGACCGCCACCATGGCGAAAGTCCCGATCAGCACTGCGCCGCCGTGCTGGGTCAGCATCGTGGCGAACGGCACGCGCTCGGGCTTCGCGTCGGTCAGCGCGGCCTTGAAGGCCGGCGTCTCGGTGAGCTTCAGGCGCACGTAGAGGCCGACCCCGACCAGGGCGGCCGAGGCCAGGAACGGCAGGCGCCAGCCCCAGGCCTGGAAGCTCTCGGGCGACAGGCCGAAGCTGAGGCAGAGGAAACCGAGATTGGCCAGGATGAAGCCGACCGGCGCGCCAAGCTGCGGAAAGATGCCGTACCAGGCGCGCTTGCCCGGCGGTGCGTTCTCCACCGCCAGCAGGGCCGCCCCACCCCACTCGCCGCCGAACCCGATCCCCTGGCCGCAGCGCAGGACGCACAGGGCGGCCGGCGCCCACCAGCCCGCTGTAGCGTAGGTCGGCAGGCAGCCGATCAGGACGGTGGACAGGCCCATGATCAGCAGCGAGGCGACCAGCGTCGCTTTGCGGCCGACCCGGTCGCCGAAATGCCCGAACAAAGCCGCCCCGAACGGCCGCGCGATGAACGCGATCGCGAAGGTCGCGAACGCGCTGAGTTGCTGCACCCCGGGCGCCCCCGCCGGGAAGAAGACCGGGCCGATCACCAGGGCGGTCGCGGTCGCATAGATGTAGAAGTCGAAGAACTCGATCGCGGTGCCGATGAAGCTCGCGGCCAGGATCCGCCCGGGGCTGGCGCTCGGTGCGGCGGCGTGCGGTCTCGCGGTCTCGACGGTGTGCGGCATGGTCTGACGGAACTCGGGCGGCCGGTGCCGCTTCAGGTGGAGCGCGGCGCTTTCGCACGGGGCGGCCCCGGCGGGAACCCTGAATCCCACCGGCTGGCGGCGTAGCTGTGCGATGCCGCTGCGGCGGCCTTGCGTTCGCACGTCCCCTTCGCCAAGCTGATCGGCCTGTTTTCGAGAGGGATGCCGGCCGCGGCGCCCTCCCCCATCACTCGAGTATCGCGATGAGAGTCACCGTCGAGCGCGCGGCCCTGCTCAGGTCGCTCGGCCACGTGCATCGGGTCGTCGAGCGCCGCAACACGATCCCGATCCTGTCGAACGTGCTGCTGCGTTCGGAGGGATCGAGCCTGCAGCTCCGGGCGACGGACCTCGATATCGAGGTCACCGAGAGCGTGCCGGCCGACGTGGCCGATCCCGGCGCCACCACGGTCCCGGCGCACGTGATCTACGACATCGTGCGCAAGCTGCCCGACGGCGCCCAAGTCTCTCTGGAGACCGGCGGCGAATCCGGCCAGATGACGATCCGCTCGGGCCGGTCGCGCTTCGCGCTGGGCGCCCTGCCGGAGGGCGACTTCCCGGACCTCGCCGCCGGCGAGATGCCGCACGGCTTCGAGATCGCGAGCGCCGACCTCAAGCGCCTGATCGACAAGACGCAGTTCGCGATCTCCACCGAGGAGACGCGCTACTATCTCAACGGCATCTACCTGCACACGCTGGAGGCCGAGGCCGGCCCGGTGATGCGCGCGGTCGCCACCGACGGCCACCGCCTCGCGCGGGTCGAGATCCCGGCCCCGCAGGGCAGCGTCGGCATGCCGGGGGTGATCGTGCCCCGCAAGGCGGTGGCCGAGATCCAGAAGCTCCTGGACGACGGCGGCGAGACCGTGGCGGTCGACCTGTCGCCCGCCAAGATCCGCCTGCGCTTCGCCGGCGGCCTGACCCTGATCTCCAAGCTGATCGACGGCACCTTCCCGGACTACCAGCGGGTGATCCCGGCCAACAACGACAAGCGCCTGACCGTGCAGCGCGACGCCTTCGCCAAGGCGGTGGACCGGGTCTCGACGATCTCGTCCGAGCGCGGTCGCGCCGTGAAGCTCGGGCTCACCGAGGGGCGCCTGGCGCTCTCGGTCAACAACCCGGATTCGGGCAGCGCCACGGAAGAGCTGGACGTCGATTACGAGGCCGCCGGCCTCGATATCGGGTTCAATGCCCGCTACCTGCTCGACATCACCGCGCAACTCGAGGGCGACACCGCCCTGTTCAAGCTTGCCGACCCGGGCTCGCCGACCCTGATCCAGGACCGCGAGGGCGCGCCGGCCCTGTACGTGCTGATGCCGATGCGGGTGTAGTATTAGGCTGCCATGCCGAAAGCCGTCATCCTCGATCCGACCCAGGAAGCCTCGCTCGATCGTCTGATCGCGGCAGGGCGCTACGGTTCGCCGGAGGAGGCGGTCGCCGCCGGTGTCGCGTTGCTGCTCCAGCACGAGGATCGCCTTTCGACGATGCGGGAGGCTTGGCGGGAGGGCGTCGAGAGTGGAGATCACGAACCGCTCGACGCCACGCTGGATGCCTTGGATGCGCGCTATGCCGCCATGGAAAAGGCCGGCTCTTGAAGCCTGTCGTCGTGTCGCGCCGAGCCCGAGCCGACCTGCGCGAGATCGGTGACTTCATCGCGGCTGACAATCCGACGCGCGCCCGCAGCTTCGTCTCGGAGCTACGCACCCGTTGTCAGGCGCTCGGTCGCCAGCCGATGATGGGCAGGCCCGCGTCGGAGATTGCTCTCACCGTACGGATCCTCATATTCCGATCTTACCTGATCCTTCATCGCATCCTCGACGACCGCATTTCGATCGATCGCATGCTGCACTCGGCGCGCGACCGCTCCATTGTGCCGCCTTATGAGTGAACTCGACGCGGCTGGAACCACACGCATCACCCGGTTGATCGCCCGCGACTTCCGCAACCACACCGACCTCGAACTCAACCCCGGCGCCCGCTTCGTCGCCCTGGTCGGCGAGAACGGCGCCGGCAAGACCAACCTGCTCGAGGCGATTTCGCTGTTCGTGCCGGGCCGGGGCCTGCGCCGGGCGGAGTTCGCCGCCATGGCGCGCGCGGACGGCCCGGGGGGCTTTGCCGTGTCGCTTACCCTCGATCGGGACGGCGCCGAGCATCGCTTGGGCACCGGTCTGGAGCCGCCGGGGCCGGACGGGCGCACGAGCCGGCTCTGCCGCATCGACGGCGCCCCCGCTTCTTCGCCGGTGGCGTTCAGCGAGTTCGTCCGGGTTGTCTGGCTGACGCCGGACCTCGACGGGCTGTTCCGCGGCGCTGCCGGCGACCGGCGCCGGTTCCTCGACCGTCTCGTCCTGGCGGTGGATGCCGGTCACGGAGCGCGGGTCTCGGCCATGGAGCGGGCGCTACGCTCGCGCAACCGCCTGCTGGAGGACCGGCCCGACGACGGCCGCTGGCTCGATGCCGTGGAGCGGGAGGTGGCCGAGCTCGGGGTGGCAGTTGCGCTCGCCCGCCGGGAGACCGCCGAGCGCCTGGACCGGCTGATCGCCGAGACGCGTGACGATTCCCAGCCCTTCCCATGGGCGTCGATTCGCCTGGAGGGTGACCTCGACGACTTGGTGGCGGTCTGGCCGGCGATCGAGGCGGAGGATCGGTTCCGGCTGGCCCTGCGCAACGGCCGCAACCGCGACCGGGCTGCCGGCCGCACCCTCACGGGCCCGCAGACCACCGATCTCGTGGTCCGCCACGGCCCCAAGGACGTCCCGGCCGGTACCGCCTCCACGGGCGAGCAGAAGGCGCTGCTGATCGGTCTGGTCCTGGCCCATGCCCGCCTGGTTCGGGCGATGAGCGGCATCGCCCCGATGATCCTGCTCGACGAGGTCGCGGCGCATCTCGATCCGCGCCGCCGGGCCGGCCTGTTCGAGGCCCTCGACGCCCTTCACGGGCAGGTCTGGATGACCGGCGCCGACCCCGCCGCCTTCGCGCAGGCGGGCGACCGCACGGAGGTGCTGCGGATCGGGGGGTGATCGGGATCGTGGCCGCCCGCTCCGATCAAAGCGGAGTGAGCGCGCCGCGCGTCACCGCCGGCCCGCGGCGGCCAGGCTGGCGCGGTCGACGATCTCGATCGCACCGCGCCGGAGTTCGATCAGGCCGGCCTCGGCCCATTGCGCGAGAATGCGGCTCACCACCTCGCGCACGCTGCCGACGTCGTCGGCGAGCGTCTGGTGGGTGACCGCGGCGACGCCCCAGGGATCGGCTTCCGCCAGGAGTCGCTGAGCCAGGCGCTGCTTCAGCGGGGCGAACGCGACCGCGTCGATGAGCGTGAACAGGCCGGACATCAGCCGCGTGTAGTCGTCCATGACGAAGCTGCGGAAGGCGGCGCTGTCGCCCATCAGGTGTTGGAACGTGCCCGCCGGCAAGGCGGCAAATTCGGTCCGCTCTTCGGCGATGCTTTGGGCTGGGAAAGTGCCACCGGACAGGAGGCATTGCGTGGTCAGGGCGCAGGTGCCGCCAGGGCCGACCTTGTAGATCAAGACCTCGCGCCCGCCCTCCGACATGCGGAAGATGCGCGTGCGCCCCTCCAGGCACATCAGGTAGTTGGCACACTCGCCATCGAGTTCGTAGGCCGTGGCGCCGGCGTCCAGCACCGGGAACTGTACGGTTCCCCGGGCGAGCTGCAGGTGCGCCGCGCTGAGCGCTTGGAGAAGTGGAAATCGGTCGACCCAACGCTCGACCTTATGCGCGTCCATCATGATCGGCGTCGCCCTCTCGGCCGTGACGACAGGCTGATCATCCGGCGCGCGTTGCGTTTTTCTCCCGCCGCGCCGGACTTGTGTGACCTGGGTCACCGACCGCGTGCAGCGGCTCGGCATAGCATCGCGACACAATGAAAACGATACGGGTGCCGGCCCTGCACGGCACCCGATGGGAGTGACCCGATGCGCCGCCTCGCCCTGAGCTTCATGCTGGCTACACTCGCTGCCGGTCCGGCTGCCGCCGAACAGGATCTGCTGCTGGGCGCCAACATGTCCTCGCCTGCGATGACCCAGGCCGAGATGAGCCGCGCCGACGTCGAAGCGATGATCAAGGCCGCGGACGGCAAGCCGATCGACCTGCACGACAAGGCGCTGTCCGGCCTCGACCTGTCCGGCTTGAACCTCCGGGGCGCCAACCTGCGGACCGCGCGCCTGAACAAGACCAACCTGCGCGGCGCCGACCTCAGCGGTGCCAACCTAGAACAGGCGTGGTTCCTGACGGCCGACTTGTCCGGCGCCAAGCTCGCGGACACGAAGATGTTCGGCATCACCGCTCGGGATGCCAACCTCAGCGGTGCCGACCTCAGCCGGTCGATGCCGATCGGCGACTTCAAGGGCGCCAACATGAGCGGCGCGACGCTCGTGGACCTGAAAGGCGGCGCCGACATCAAGAACCAGTCCATGGGCCTGATGCGGGCGGTGTTCACCTCGGTGAACCTTGCGGGCGCTAACCTGAAGGGGGCCAACCTCGGGCGGTCGCGCCTGGAATACGCCGACCTCCAGGATGCCGACCTCACCGACGTGGTGCTGATGGGCTCGGACTTGTCCGGGGCGAACCTGACCGGCGCCACTGTGGCGGGCGCGGACTTCAAGAACGTCGACGTCAGCGGCGCCCGGCTGATCGACCTCAAGGGTCAAGACCGCGTCAAGGACTGGGCCGGACGCGTGAACGCCGACCGCGCCGTCACCCGCGCATCCCCCTAACCGAAGCCCTCACCGGCGAGACGCCCGACAGCGCTTCGTGCCGGATACCGGAACCGGCACGATACGCGGGCTCCTTGATCCGCAACGTCTTTTTCCGAAAGCCGCCGGCCGCCGTTCGGAACGATGCTTGAGTGAGCATCATCCCCGGGCTTCGCTTCGCGGCCTCGCGATGATTCGGGTGTCGCCAGCGCCGACGCGGCGCAACTCAGGCACTGACGGACACTTCCTGGCCCCCAAGGCCGCGGACATCTCGGAAGGGCGGGCACTCTCGATCCAGACTGCCGCTGCCGCGTCGATTGGGAGAATACATTATCCGCATCCGGGCAAAGGCGGGAAATTTCCAGCCACATCTACCGACAGTTGATTTATTGTGCAGCAACGTTGTCGATTATAAGACCCCAGTGTTTGTCAAGCTCTTATCAGGATAAATTTCGGCCGAAAAATTCCGGGTGTTTAAGGCTATGTCAAATTTTTATAAAATCGAAATCTTGGGAATTGGCGCTGCCCTACATGGTTAATGCTTAGCTTCTGGCGTACTGTAATAATATGTGTACAGCCCTCGACATCGCTATCGTTCCGAGCCCTGTTGTGCTGTGGCGCGATTCGATCGAGGCGATGCCGGCGCGCAGTTCACCCTGTCGCTTTCTGGCAGTGGAGCGCTGGGCGCGGTTGCGCCACAGCGCGCTCGACTTCATCGAACGGTTCGGCGACGAGGCGCACGGGCTCGGCTGGACGACGGCCGATCTGTTCGGCGTCGACCCGCATTTCGGCACACGTCGGACCAAGCGGTGCGGCGCGCTGATGGTGGACGGCCGAGCGGTGTATCGGCTCGAGCTGCACCGGGTCAGGTTCACCATCAGCTCGGGGTCGGGAAACAGGTTCGACCAGCAGGCTGGCGTGCCGGTCTGGGAGTTCGCGGGGAACGGCGCCGCGCGCGTCTGAGGGAGCGGACGTGGCCGGGCCGGGAGGGCCCGAACGGTCAGTCTGCCTGCCCCGGCCCAGTGATCTTCGGCGCGGGCAGGCTTCGCCCCGTTCGACGTTGCATGGAGAGCGACGACTGGCGCGGCCGTCTACCCGTGCGGGCTACGATGCTCACTGATCGCTGCCGGATCGGGGCCAAGGTCAGCCCCGAGCACGTTCCCGCCCCGCCGCTGAGCCCGGTGGATTCACACAGCGGCGGACGAGCCGCGAGTCCCCGCTCCCGTTCGGGATCGGGAGCCTTGCAGCCCAATGAGGGCCGATCTCTGCACGTGGTAGCCCGCAGAGGGAGGACGGGCGCGTTACGCCGCCCGCACGGTGGAGAGGAAGCGGGACACTTCGGCGCCCAGATGCTCGGATTGACGCGACAGCTCTCCAGCGGCGTTGAGCACCTGGCTTGCGGCAGCGCCGGTATCCTCGGAGGCCTGGGCCACGCCGGCGATATTGCTGGTCACCTCGTTGGTGCCGGTGGCGGCCTGGGCGACGTTGCGGACGATCTCCTGTGTCGCGGCGCCCTGTTCCTCGACGGCCGCGGCGATCGAGGTCGCCACCGAGTCGATCTCCCGGATGCGCGCCGTGATGCCTCCGATCGCCGTGACGGCCTGGCCGGTCACGCCCTGGATCTGGCCGATCTGCTGGCTGATCTCCTCGGTGGCCTTGGCGGTCTGCGCAGCCAGCTCCTTCACCTCGGAGGCCACCACGGCGAAGCCGCGGCCGGCTTCGCCGGCGCGGGCGGCCTCGATGGTGGCGTTCAGGGCCAGCAGGTTGGTCTGCCCGGCGATGTTCGAGATAAGGCCGACCATGTCGCCGATGCGGGTCGCCGCCTGGCTGAGCGCCTGCACGAGATGATGGGTCTGGTCCGCCTCGCCGACCGCCGATTGGGCGAGCCCGGCCGATCCGAGCACCTGCCGGCCGATCTCCTGGACCGACGAACCCAGTTCCTCGGCGGCAGCCGCCACGGTCTGGACGTTGGCGGCGGCTTCCTCGGCGGCGGCGGCCACCGTGGTGGATTGGCTGGCGGTCTCGGTGGCACTCGCCGTCATCGACTGGGCGGTCGCCTGCAACTCCGTCGCCGAGGACGAGACCAGGCCGACGATGCCGCCGACGGCGCGCTCGAACCCGTCGGCTAGCTCCAGCATGGTCTGCTTCCGCGCGGCCGCTGAGGCCTCCTCGGCGACCCGCCGGACCTCAGCTTCCTCGGCAGCCTTGCGGGCGACCATCGCCTTGATGCCCTCCACGGCCCTGCCGACGGCGCCGATCTCGTCCTTCCGGGCGGACTCCCTGATCTCCGCTTCGATCTCGCCCTTCGCCATCCGCTGCAAGACAGAGACCAAGCGGTCGAGCGGCCGGGTGATGCCAACCATCGCGACGAACGCGGCCGCGATCGCGCCGGCGAGCATCCCGACGCCGCTGACGATCATCAGGCTGAGGCGTGTGGCTTCGGTCTGGGCCGTCAGGTCGTCGGAGCCCTTCTGCATGAAGGCGTTGATGTCGTTGGACAGCGCGTTGCCATCGACCATCAGAGTCGAGAAGGTCGGATCGATCGCGGAATGGACCAGGGCGATCGCCTGTTCGTTCTGGTTGCTGGTGCCCAGGCGGCGCACCTCGGTCACGTCGGTCAGGAACGTGTTGATTCGCGTCGTCAGCGCGTCGATGCGCGCCGCGTAGCTGGGCGCGTGGTCGCGCAGCGACTTGAGCGTCGCCTTCAGGTTCGGCACGGCGGCCTCGAACCCGGCATTGGCGGCGCGAATCTGGTCCGCATCGGTTTCGGCGATGATCCGATAGACGAAGTAGTTCAGTTCGAAGACGAAGCGGTTGAGGCGCCGGCCCTCGGCGACGGCGACGGCCTCGTTGCTGATGAACGTGCTGTAGGCGTCGTCGATCTGGCTCATCCGCGACTGGGCATACCAGACGCAGCCGCCCACGATGACGCCGATCAACGCGACCACCGCGATCAGCTTGGGCATGATCTTGATGTTCGACAGGCGCAGCATGTCTGTTCGGGTCCGTCGGGCTGGGGCTTAGCTTAAGCCGTGATCATTGGCCTCCTTATCATGATTCTATTAAGCGCGCCCTAAAATCTGATCTTTTCCAGGCGGCACGTGGAATTTTAGATCTCACGTGTCGGATCCGCTGTGACGACCAACATAATTTCTAGTTACGGAACCGCATCCGGCGAGGCGGCAACATCAAAGATCTGCGCATTCGACGAGGTGCGCGCCATTTCGGCGTTCGAAATCTAGGATTTACGTTGGGTCAACAAGTAGCAATTTGTGCGCGAGACACCGGGCCCGTCCCGCGATCGCGCGGCGTCGCGGCGGAGGCTCGGGCCTTTCCGCCTGGCCGGGGCGGCGCCACATAGAGCGCGTCCTCAATTCCTCGACGATCCCGGAAACGCTGCCGCATGTCCAAGCCCGTCCACGCCATGATCCGCGTTCGCGACGAAGAGCGCGCGCGGGCCTACTATGCCCGTGCCTTCGGCTTCGAAGCTGCGGACCGCTACGAGTTCGACGATTTCACCCTGGTCTACCTGCGCGATCCGGCCTCGCCGTTCGAGCTGGAACTTACGGTGAACAAGGACCGCGACACGCCCTACGACCTCGGCGACGGCTACGGCCATATCGCCGTCGTCGTCGATGACGTTGAGGCCGAACACGCCCGCCACCTCCGCGAGGGCCTTCCGGCCACCGACGTGAAGACCCTCAAGCACGGCGACACCGTGCTCGCCCGGTTCTTCTTCGCCACGGACCCGGACGGCTACAAGATCGAGGTCATCCAGCGCGGCGGCCGCTTCGCCTGAGCGTCCCGCCCTCCCCCACGCGACACATCCGAGCCACATGCCCGAGACCACCCGCATCATCTGCATCCGCCACGGCGAATCGACCTTCAACGCCGCCCACCGGCACGGGGGCGGCGATCCCGGCCTCCTCGACGCCCGCCTGACCCCGCGGGGTCAGGCTCAGGCCCGAGACGCGCGGGAGCGTCTGAAGGACATCCCGTTCGAGCTGGTGGTGGTCTCGCCGCTGACCCGGGCGATCGAGACCGCCGCGATCCTGTTCGGGGAGCACCCGAACCGGCCTCGCCTGCTGGTCGAGGTGTTGCACCGGGAGTGCCAGGAGAGCAGTTGCGACGTCGGCCGGGCCGCCTCGGAGATCGCTGCCGAGTTCCCGCATCTCGATGTCGGGCACCTACCCGAGGTGTGGTGGCATGCCGAGCCCGGTTGCGAGGTCGGCGGATACCCGGTGGAACCGCGCCACCTGTTCGATGCCCGCGTCGCCGGGTTCCGGGAGTGGCTGCAAGCGCGGCCCGAGACGACTATCGCGGTGGTGGGCCACGGGACCTTCTTCTATCACCTTACCGGCACGTTCCTGGAGAACTGCGCCTCCATCGAACTGGACCTCGCCGCCGAGCCCGTCCTGGCCTGATCAGGCCGGAATTCCGGCTCGGGCCGCATCGAGGCGCGCGCGGGCGCCGACGAGGTCGATCTCCGGCGCCTGCCGGCCGATCGCCAGGGCGGCGTCGAGGATCGTGCAGGCCCGGGCCCAGGTGTCCGGCACGAACGGAGCTGCACCCTCGGCAACTTCTGCGGCGCAGCGGGCATCCTCGGAGGCGCGCTGGGCCGCCGTCGCCGTGCGGGCGACCGCGGATTGCAGCGCGCCGTCCCGCCAGCGCCGCATGCGGGCGGCTTCCTGCGCCAGCGCGCCGCCCTGCCATTCGGCCGACCGTGCCGCCGCCAGGGCCAGGCTCAGGTCCGGCGCCCCGGCACAGGCCTCGGCATGCTCGGCCATGCCGGCCCGAGCGCAGAGCGGCGCCAGGATTTGCCGGATGCTGTCCAGGGCGAGGCGCCGGGTCCGGGCGGCCTCGACGTCCGGCCGGTCGGCGCTGCCGGAGAGCCGCAGCACGAAGGCGATCAATTGCGGGCGCGCGTCGTCCGGCATCGCGTCGTTGAGGCCCAGCGCGTAGGCCGCGATCGGCCTCGAGAAGCAGGGTGGGCAATCGGCGCTGGAGCGGATCGCCTTGTAAGGCAGCCCGGCGGCCACGATCGCCGCCTCGTTGATGCAGGTCCCGCCATCGGGACCCGGGAAGGGGTGCGATCCGGCCAGCAGGCGCCAGTTCAGGATCGTCTGGAAGTCGGCGTGCATCCGCGCTCCTCCGCCTCGAGACGGCAGCGTGACATGCTCAAGTCCCGTTGGCGAGACGCGATTTCGCGTCCGGCGCCCCGGGATTCCAAGGCTCCGCCCTGGACCCGCGAAAGGTCTCGACCTTTTGAATCCGGACTTCAGCCGCCGAGGTTCAGGGCGAGGCCGGAGAGCATCGCCACGCCCAGCACCAGCACGAAGGCGGCGGCCACGAGTTCCAGGCCGCCGACGGCCAGCAGACCCGCCTGGCCGCGACCGCCCGCGAGGCGCAAGGCCGCCCGCTTGGCGAAGACCGCGAGGCAGGCCAGGGCGGTGGTGGTCAGCGCGGTGCCCAGCGCCATCGCCAGGACCGCCAGGATCCCCGCCCCCGGCACCCCCTGCGAGACCGCGAAGACCAGGATCAGCACCGCTCCGGCGCAGGGCCGCGAGCCCGCCGCCAGGACCACGCCGGCGCGGGCGCGCCAGCTATCCAGGGTGTCGAGCGTCCGGGCGTCGGGCAGGTGGGCGCAGCCGGGTCCGCAGGGCGTCCCGAGTTGGACGAGCCGGCCGGCCTTACGCCAGGTCAGCGCCAGCCCGACCACGGCGACGAGGGCGAAGCTGGCGGTCTCGATCACGGTTCCAGCCCGGGTCACCCCGGCCGCGGTGGCGTTCAGCACCACGGTGCCGATCCCGACGATCGCTCCTGCGACCAGCGCCTGGAGCAGGGCCGCGCAGGCGCTCAGGGCGCAGCCCCGACGCAGGGCCCGCTCGCCCGCCAGGATGTAGCCGGCGATCACCGCCTTGCCGTGGCCGGGGCCTGCGGCGTGGAAAATGCCATACGCGAAGGCCAGGCCGATCAGCGGCGCCCAGTCGCCGCCGCCCTTCAGCGCCATCACGGCGGCGTTGAGGCTGCGGGAAAAACTCGCCTGGAGGGCCAGGATCACGCCGCCGAGGCCGGTGGCGGCCGGGGCCGCTTCGCGAAAACCGATGCCGAAGGGCGAGCGCGCCGGCGGCGCGGCGATCCCGGGGGCGATGAGCCAAGCCAGCCCGGCGGCCACGAGGGCGGCCAGCACCACGGCGCCGGCCATCAGCCCCAACCGCAGCCCAAGCCGTCCGAACCGGGGTTGCGCGGCGATGCCGATCCCTACGGACATGCGACCAGGATCCGGCTGGCGAACTGGACCCCGTAGGACGAGGCAGCGGTGAGCGCCTCGAAGAAGGCCTCGGTCATGCCGGGCGAACCGGCTTCGGCGGTCTTGGGCTGCTCCGTCTTCGGGCGGGTGACCGTGGCGGCGCAGCCCTGCGGCGCGCCCGCGAGGGTGGCCGCGTCCGAGCCCTCCGCGAACGAGAAGGCCACGAAATAGGTCGGGTCGTAGACCTCCAGGGCGGCGACGCCCCTGCCCTGCTGGACCGGCGCCTTGAGCGGAAGCAGGAAGCTCAGCTCCAGCGCCTTGCCCTCCAGCCGCATCGCCGGCTCCTTCGGTTCGGCGAAGGCCTGGTCCTTGCCGCCGACCTTCAGCTTCGTGAAGTAGCCGAACTCGGCGAGGTTCGTGGTGTTCTCGGCCGCGAGCCCGGCCAATTCGTCGGGCGCGAGCGTGCCGTCCTTGTTGGCGTCGAGCCCCTGGGTGACGAAGGCGGTGTATTCGGGATCGAAGCTCCAGGTGTCGCGCACGCCCACGAGCTTGCCGTCCTGGTAGACGAGCTGCGCCTTCGCGGTGACCCAGACATGGGGATGGGCCGACGCGGGCGTGGCGGCGCAGGCGAGGCCGACGGCCAGGAGCAGGGCGACGGTCTTCGCGACGGGCTTGGGGAAAGGCGCGGCGATCGGCATGGGGCGGCGGCACGCTCGCTGCAAAGAGGGGAGACCACGAGAAACGCGGCCCCTTCCTCATCCCCTGGTTGGGCGAAAGCGAGGCGCCGCGGCGCGCCGATCTCCCGAAGAAATCACTCCTGCGCGTCCAGGCCCATCAGCTGAAAACTCGTCCGCAGGTCGTTCGACATCGGGATGTCGAGGCGCTCGCCGTTGGGCAGGCGCTTCAGGAACCAGCGCTCGTAGGTCCAGCGCAACGCGCGTGATTCGGCCAGCCTTGTGAAGGTTTGGGCCACGACCCCGGCGAACTCGGGATCGTCCTTGCGGAACATGATGCCGTAGGGCTCGTAGGAGAGCTTGTCGGGCAGGACCGTGTAGCTCGCCCCGTCCTGGCCGTCGGTGGCGATCAGGCCGTAGAGCAGCACGTCGTCGGTGGCGAAGGCGTCCGCCTGGCCGGCCTTCACCAGGGCGTAAGACGCCGCATGGTCGGGGGCCGTCACGATCTGCGCCTGGATCTTGAGCTTGGCCAGGAGGTCGCGCACCGCCTTCTCGTTGGTGGTGCCGGCGGTGACCACCACGGTCTTGCCGGCCAGATCCCGGTAGGAGGCCACGCCGGTGCCCTTCTTCACCAGCAGCTGCGTCGCGCTGATGTAGTCGACCGGCGAGAAGGCGACGCTCCGGCGCCGCTCGGCGTTGGCGGTGGTCGAGCCGCATTCGAGGTCGATCTTGCCCGAGGTCAGGGCCGGGATGCGCGTCTCCGCGGTCACCGGCTCGTACCTGACTGTCACCGTCCGTCCGATCGCCGCCTGGATGTCGTCGGCGATCTCGCCGCACAGGTCGATGGCGTAGCCGATCGCCCGGGGGCTGCCGTCCCGGTGCTTGCCCTCCACGAAGGAGAACGGCACCGAACTCTCCCGATAGCCGAGGACGATCTCGCCGCGCTCGGCCACCCGCTTCAGGGTGCCGGTAAGCACCTCGATGGATGCGGCGGGGCGCGGGACGCCCGCCAGCACGAGAACCATCGCCAGGACCGAGCCGAACCGCAACGCCGCCATGCCGTGTCCTCCGGGGAGCCGCGCTCGGCTGTTGATCCGCTTCGCCACGCTCCGAAAGCCGGCCGCCGGCTTTCGCGACGATGCTCTATTCGGCGGCTGAGGGAACCGGGCCGACATGGTCGAGGCGCTGGTCGGTGCTGGTGAGCTGCCCCTCCCACTTGGCCACCGCGACGGTGGCGATGCTGTTGCCGAGCACGTTGGTCGCCGAGCGGCCCATATCCAGGAACTGATCGATGCCGATGATCAGCAGCAGGCCGGCTTCGGGGATGTTGAACTGCGCCAGCGTCGCCGAGATCACCACCAGCGAGGCGCGCGGCACGCCGGCCATGCCCTTCGAGGTCACCATCAGCAGGAACAGCATCGTGAGCTGCTGACCCCAGGTAAGCGGGATGTTGTAGGCCTGGGCGATGAACATCACCGCGAAGGTGCAGTACATCATCGAGCCGTCGAGGTTGAACGAGTAGCCCATCGGCAGCACGAACGAGGTGATGCGGTTGGGCACGCCGAACTGCTCGAGGTTGGTCAGCATCTTCGGGTAGGCCGCCTCGCTCGACGCGGTCGAGAAGGCGAGCACGAACGGCTCCTTGATCAGGTTGAACAGCCGCCTGATGCCGTCGCCGCCGAGCATCAGGAAGCCGACGCCCATCAGCAGCGCCCAGAGCACCGCGAGGCCGGCGTAGAACTCGACCAGGAACTTGCCGTAGGTCACCAGGACGCCGATCCCCTGCGTGGTGATCGTGGCCGCGATCGCCGCGAACACCGCCACGGGGGCGAACAGCATCACGTAACCCGTCACCTTGAGCATGACGTCGGCCAGGCCCTCGATGCCCTGGGCCAGGAAGTGCCCCTTCTCGCCGAGCGCCGCGAGCGCCACGCCGAAGAAGATCGAGAACACCACGATCTGCAGAATCTCGTTGTTGGCCATCGCCTCCACGGCGCTCTTGGGCACCAGGTGGGTGACGAACTCCTTGAGCGACAGCGAGGCCGCCTTGAGGCCGGTGCCGGCGCCGACATCCGGCAGCGGCAGGTTCAGGTTGTGGCCCGGCTGCATCAGGTTGACCAGGATCAGGCCCAACATCAGCGAGCAGAACGAGGCGCCGACGAACCAGAGCAACGCCTTGCCGCCGACCCGGCCGACCGCGGCGGTATCCCCGAGATGGGCGATGCCGACCACCAGTGTCGAGAACACCAGCGGCGCGATGATCATCTTGATCAGGCGGAGGAAGATATCCGACACCAGTGCGATGTAGCCGGCGATTTCCTTGGCCGTCTGTGGATCCGGCCAGGTGATGCTGCAGGCGTAGCCCACCGCGATCCCGAGCAGCATGCCGATAAAAATCAACGTCGTGAGCCGTGAACCCGACATCGGTACTGCTCCTCGTCGCCGCCCGGGATGGACCAGCATCGACTTTCGTCAACGTGAAGCATGGATTAAGCCATACGCAAGCCAATTCGTAGGTTGTTACTGACATGCCCGACTGTTTTCCCGGGACGTTCGCCCGGGGTTGAAACCTGTGGCCGACCGGTCGCAGCTGCGGTACGAGACTTGCTCTCCCGGCTTGCCTGCCGTTTCTGCAGGCTGGACCAAAAACCTGCGCCCGCGAGAATACATGGACGTCTTCGTACAGCAGCTGATAAACGGGCTAACGCTCGGTTCGATATACGGTCTGATCGCGATCGGTTACACGATGGTGTTCGGTATCATTGGAATGGTGAACTTCGCCCACGGCGATGTGTTTATGGTGTCCAGCTTCATCGCGCTGATCACCTTCCTTCTTCTCACGACCTGGCTGGGGATTAGTTCGATCGCCCTGGCGTTCCTGGTCGTCCTCGTGGTCGCCATGGTGCTCACAGCCCTGTGGGGCTGGGCGATCGAGCGGATCGCGTACCGGCCCCTGCGCGGCTCGTTCCGGCTGGCGCCGCTGATCTCGGCGATCGGCGTCTCGATCTTCCTGTCGAACTTCGTCCAGGTGGTGCAGGGCGCGCGCAACAAGCCGACGCCGCCGATGCTCTCTGGCGGCATCACGCTGTTCGAGCGCGACGGCTACGCGGTGTTCCTGGCCTACAAGCAGATCCTGATCATGGCGGTCACGGCCGTGCTGCTGACCGGCTTCTGGTATCTCGTACAGCGGACCCCGTTCGGCCGGGCGCAGCGCGCCTGCGAGCAGGACCGCAAGATGGCTGCCCTGCTGGGTATCGACGTCGACCGGACGATCTCGCTGACCTTCGTGCTCGGTGCCGCGCTCGCGGCCGTCGCCGGCGTCCTCTACCTGATGTACTACGGCGTCGTGTCCTTCTCGGACGGGTTCGTGCCCGGCGTGAAGGCGTTCACCGCGGCGGTGCTCGGCGGCATCGGCTCGCTCCCCGGCGCCGTACTCGGCGGCCTGATCATCGGGCTGATCGAGACCTTCTGGTCGGCCTACTTCTCCATCGAGTACAAGGACGTCGCCGCGTTCTCGATCCTGGCGATCGTGTTGATCTTCATGCCGTCCGGCATCCTGGGCCGGCCGGAGGTCGAGAAGGTCTGATGGCGAACTTCAAGCCTGCGACCCAAGCCGCCATCCCGGAATCGGCGATGGCCGGCATCGTGCGCGACGCCGCGCTCTACGCGCTGGTCGCCTTCGGTCTCTGCGTGCCGATCATCGCATACCGGACCGATCCCGGCCCGGGCAGCGACCTGCTGCTGACCCCGCGCTGGGGCCTCGTGGCATCCCTGTGTGCGGCGATCTTCGTCGTCCGCATCCTCCAGCGCCTCGTGCTCCTGCGCCGGGACGCGCGCCGCGCCCTGACCCCCTCCCCGGCCCAGGCCACCGAGGCGGTCCAGGGTGAACCCGCGGCCGGACAGAAGACCTCCAAGGTCGGCCTGTACGTGTTCATCGGCATCGCCCTGACGCTACCGGCGCTCGCGGCGGCGGCCACCGGCGGCCTGTCCTCGGCGCGCTACTGGATCGATCTCGGGATCCTGATCCTGACCTACGTGATGCTCGGCTGGGGCCTCAACATCGTGGTCGGCCTCGCTGGCCTGCTCGACCTCGGCTACGTCGCCTTCTACGCGGTCGGGGCCTATTCCTACGCGCTGCTGTCGACCACCTTCGGCCTGTCGTTCTGGATCTGCCTGCCGCTGGCGGGCGTGTTCGCCGGCCTATGGGGGATGCTGCTCGGCTTCCCCGTGCTGCGCCTGCGCGGCGACTACCTCGCGATCGTGACGTTGGCCTTCGGCGAGATCATCCGCCTGGTGCTGATCAACTGGACGGACGTGACCGGGGGCGGGGCCGGCATCTCGTCGATCCCGCGGGCGACCTTCTTCGGGATCCCGTTCAGCGCCGGCGAGGACGGCTTCGCCGCCCGGTTCGGCATACCGTACGATTCGATGCACCGTCTGGTGTTCCTCTACTACCTCATCCTGGCGCTGGCCCTGTTCACCAACTTCGTCACCCTGCGCCTGCGCAGGCTGCCGATCGGGCGGGCCTGGGAGGCTCTGCGCGAGGACGAGATCGCGTGCCGGTCCCTCGGCATCGACACGACGGCCACCAAGCTCACGGCCTTCGCGCTCGGGGCGGCGTTCGGCGGCATCGCCGGCTCGTTCTTCGCGGTGCGCCAGGGCTTCATCAGCCCGGAGAGCTTCAACTTCCTGGAGAGCGCGATCATCCTGGCGATCGTGGTGCTGGGCGGGATGGGCAGCCAGGTCGGCGTGGCCATCGCGGCGGTCGCCATGGTCGGCGGCCCCGAGATGCTGCGCAACCTCGGCTTCCTCAAAGCCGTGTTCGGCGAGGGCTTCGATCCCAACGAGTACCGCCTGCTTCTGTTCGGCGTCGCCATGGTGGCGATGATGGTCTGGCGCCCGCGGGGCCTGATCTCGGTGCGCCTGCCTTCGGTGTCATTGGGTGAGCGCCGCGCCGTCTCGGGTGCGCATGTGAGCGAGGGGCACGGCTGATGGCGCTTCATCCGGATCCCCGGGCGCAGGCGCAGGCCTCCGCCCCGCCGGTGCTCGCCGTCGAGCACCTGACCATGCGGTTCGGCGGGCTCACCGCCGTCTCCGGCCTGTCCTTCGAGGCCAGGCGCGGCGACATCACCGCCCTGATCGGCCCGAACGGGGCCGGCAAGACCACGGTGTTCAACTGCATCACCGGCTTCTACAAGCCGACCGAGGGCATGCTCCGGCTCGCCCATGACGACGGCACCACGCACCTGCTGGAGCGGCTTCCGAACCATGCGGTCAACAGCACCGCACGGGTGGCCCGGACCTTCCAGAACATCCGTCTGTTCCAGGGCATGACGGTGCTGGAGAACCTTCTGGTCGCCCAGCACAAGCCGCTGATGCGCGCCTCCGGCTACACCCTGTTCGGGCTACTCGGCCTCAAGGGCTACCGGGATGCGCAAGGAGAGGCGATCGAGCGGGCCAAGGCCTGGCTCGACCGGATCGACCTGATGGCGCGGGCCGACGACCCGGCCGGCGCCCTCCCGTACGGCGCCCAGCGCCGGCTGGAGATCGCCCGGGCGATGTGCACCGATCCGGTTCTCCTCTGCCTCGACGAGCCGGCCGCGGGCCTCAACCCGCGCGAATCCGCCGAGCTCAACGCGCTGCTGCGCCACATCCGGGACGCGCACGATACCTCCGTGCTGCTGATCGAGCACGACATGTCGGTGGTGATGGAGATCTCGGATCACGTGGTCGTGCTGGATTACGGTCAGAAAATCGCCGACGGCACCCCGGCCGAGGTGCGGGCGGATCCGAAGGTGATCGCCGCCTATCTGGGTGTCGAGGACGACGAGGTGGAAGCCGTGGAGGCCGAGGTCGGCATCACTGTGCCGCACGGGGACCCGACGCTGCCGGACGTGAGCCGCTCGGAGGCTTCGGTATGAGCGTGGCCGGCATCAACGTCCTGGTCGAGGAGACCCGGGCGATCCAGGCGGGGGGCAAACCCCCGCTCCTCGCGGTGCGCGACGTCTCCACCTATTACGGCAGCGTCGCCGCCCTGCGGGGCGTCGATATCGACGTCGCCGATGGCGAGATCGTCACGCTGATCGGCGCCAATGGCGCCGGCAAGTCGACCTTGATGATGACGATCTTCGGCAGCCCCCAGGCGCGCACCGGGACGATCACGTACGACGGGCGCGACATCACCCGGCTGCCGACACACGCGATCGCCCGGCTCGGCGTCGCGCAATCACCGGAGGGCCGCAGGGTCTTCCCGCGGATGAGCGTGTTCGAGAACCTCCAGATGGGCGCCTCGCTCCACGGCGAGCGCTACTTTCAGGAAGATCTCGAGAAGGTCTGCACCCTGTTTCCGCGGGTGAAGGAGCGCCTGCATCAGCGCGCCGGCACGATGTCGGGGGGCGAGCAGCAGATGCTGGCCATCGCCCGCGCGCTGATGAGCCGTCCGCGCCTGCTGCTCCTGGACGAGCCGTCGCTCGGCTTGGCGCCGCTGGTGGTGAAGGGCATCTTCGACGCCATCAAGGAGCTGAATCGCACGGACGGCATGACGATCTTTCTGGTCGAGCAGAACGCCTATCACGCCCTGAAGCTCGCCCATCGCGGCTACGTGCTGGTCAACGGCCGCGTGACGATGAGTGGCACGGGCCGGGCGCTGCTCGACGATCCGAACGTCAAGGCCGCTTATCTGGAAGGGGGCCATACCGGCCCGGTCGGGGCATGAGCATGCTGCAGGGGATCCTGTACGAGGAGGAATCGGCCTGGCTGTTCCTTCTCGTCACCGTGGTGATGGGCGGCTGGGCCGGCTGGATGGCCGCCCGCGCGGTCGCCCGGGGCTGGCGGCCGTTCTGGCAATGCGCACTCGCGCTGCTCCTCGTGGCGGCGGCCGTGCGCTTCATCCACTTCGCATTGTTCTCGGGGACGCTCGCCTCGCTCCATTACTACGCGATCGACGTGATCGTCGTCATGATCATCGGTGCGGCCGGCTTCCGGTTCACGCGAACGCGCCAGATGACGAGCCAGTACCGCTGGCTCTACGAAAGAACCTCACCGCTGACGTGGCGCACACGGGACTCCGTGGCGGACGGGGGACGGTGAGTTCGGCCGGATCCGCACAGGCGGACCTGTACTCAAGGGGATGTTAGCGATGAGATCGTTTCTGCTCGCCGGGCTTGCCCTCGGTGCGATGATCGCCGCGGCACAGGCTGCCGAGGTCAAGCTCGGCATCGCTGCGCCGATCACCGGCAACAGCGCCGCCATCGGCGTCCAGTTCAAGAACGGCGTCAGCCAAGCTGTCGAGGATATCAACAAGGCCGGCGGGATCAAGGGCACGACCCTGACGGTCCTGGTCGGCGACGATGCCTCGGATCCCAAGCAGGGTGTCTCGGTGGCCAACAAGTTCGCCAGCGACGGCGTCAAGATGGTGGTCGGCGACTATAATTCCGGCGTGTCGATCCCGGCCTCCGACGTCTATCTCGACGCCGGAATCATCCAGATCACCCCGGCCTCCACCAACGTGAAGTTCACCGAGCGCGGGATGTGGAACACCTTCCGCACCTGCGGCCGCGACGACCAGCAAGCTGCGGTGGCGGGCGCGTATCTGGTAGCCAACTACAAGGACAAGAAGATCGCTTTCGTCCACGACAAGACCCCTTACGGCAAGGGCCTGGTCGACGAGACCCAGATGGTGCTCAAGGCCAAGGGCGTGAAGCCGGTGATCTTCGAGGGCATCAACCCGGGTGAGAAGGATTACTCGGCCCTGGTCTCGAAACTGAAGTCGGCCAACGTCGATATCGTCTATTTCGGCGGCTACTACACCGAGGCCGGGCTGATCCTGCGTCAGATGCGCGACCAGGGCCTGAAGGCTCCGCTGATGGGCGGCGACGGCATGGTCGACCGCGAGCTGGTGGCGATCGCCGGTCCGGCCGCCGAGGGCACGCTGACCACCTTCCCGCCGGATGCCCGCAAGAACCCGAACGCCAAGGCCGCCCTGGCCGCGTTCAAGGCCAAGAACATCGATCCCGAGGGCTACACGCTCTATTCCTATGCCTCCGTTCAGGTGCTCGCCAAGGCGATCGCCGAGACCGGTTCCACCGACGGCAAGAAGCTGGCCGATTGGTTGCACCAGGGTAAGCCGGTCGACACGGTGGTCGGCCCGATCGCGTACGACAAGAAGGGCGACATCACCCGGCCGGACTACGTCCTGTACGAGTGGAAGAAGGGCGCCGACGGCAAGATCGACTACACCGGCAACGAACTGACCAAGTAATCTGCCTTCAATTCCGG
This sequence comes from Methylobacterium sp. WL7, assembly GCF_008040085.1. Lineage (NCBI taxonomy): Bacteria > Pseudomonadati > Pseudomonadota > Alphaproteobacteria > Hyphomicrobiales > Methylobacteriaceae > Methylobacterium > Methylobacterium sp. WL7. The sequence continues at coordinate 21,763 of NZ_VRVG01000049.1, forward strand.
CCGACGCCGCCCCGCACGCATGCGTGGGGCGGCGTCTGCGTTTCCGGAACGGTGGATTCGTCAGCCTTAATCGTTCTTCCCGCCGCCCCACCCGATGCGTACGCTCAAGAATTGTGCATGATGCCGGCGGCAGGCGGGCCGGCAGGCTGCCGCGACCTGCCGGGGGAGGCCGAATGACGGCGGCGCAACACGCAACCGGGGACGCTCGCGCGACGGTGGCGGCCGGTCGTACGTCGTCCGCCACAGATCTGCGCGCCACCGCAGCCCAGCTTCCGGCACCATCATTGCAAAGGCGTCGCCCGAGCGGGCGGGGCCGAGCGCCGAGCCGCCAGCCGATCCCGTTCGACCTGATCCAGGAGTTCCGTACCGATGCAGTCTGATATCGCTCGCCGTGGCCTTGCCGCGGCGCTCGGCCTGAGCCTCGCCCTGGCCCCCCTCAGCCTGCGGGCCGAGGATCTGACCGGTACCCTCAAGAAGGTGAAGGATAGCGGCGCCCTCGTCATCGGCTACCGCGACGCCTCCGTGCCGTTCTCCTATCTCGGCGGCGACCAGAAGCCGGTCGGCTACGCGATGGAGATTTGCTTCAAGATCGCCGACGCCGTGAAGGCCAATCTCGGCCTGCCGAACCTCGAAGTGAAGCTCAACCCGGTCACCTCCGCCACCCGCATCCCGCTGATGGCGAACGGCACGATCGACCTCGAATGCGGTTCGACGACGAACAACGTCGAGCGCGAGAAGCAGGTGTGGTTCACCAACTCGCACTTCCTGACCGCGACCCGCTACGTCTCGAAGAAGTCGGCCAACCTGCACACGATCGAGGACCTGAAGGGCAAGACCGTTGTGTCGACCTCCGGCACCACGAACATCAAGCAGATCAACGAGGCCAACACCGAGCGGAAGCTCGGCCTGACGATCCTGCCGGCCAAGGACCATGCCGAGGCGTTCCTGATGGTCGAGACCGGCCGCGCCGTGGCCTTCGTGATGGACGACGTGCTGCTCGCCTCCCTGGCCGCCTCCTCCAAGGACCCGTCGGCCTACGAGATCTCAACCGAGGCCCTGTCCAAGCCCGAGCCCTACGGGATCATGGTGCGCAAGGACGACACGGCGTTCAAGAAGGTCGCCGACGAGGCCACCGCCAAGCTCTACACGAGTCCCGAAGGCAAGGCGCTCTACGACAAGTGGTTCACCCAGCCGATCCCGCCGCGCAACATCAACCTCAACCTGCCGATGAGCGCGGAGATGAAGAAGCAGTTCACGACGCCGATCTCCAGCCCCGATCCGGCTGCCTACTGAGCGCCGTCCAAGGTGACGCGCACCGCGGGGCCCGGCCCTGCGGTGCGCCTTCATAAGGTCAGAGCAGAACCAGCACGATGAACTACAATTGGAACTGGCGGATCTTCTTCGATGCCTCGCCCGAGGGCAACGGCACCTATCTCGACATGCTGCTCTCCGGGCTCATGTGGACGATCGCCACCGCCCTGTGCTCCTGGATCATCGCGTTCTTCCTCGGCTCCCTGATCGGGGTGCTGCGGACGCTGCCGTCGAAGACCGCCAACGCGATCGGCACGGCCTATGTCGAGCTGTTCCGGAACGTGCCGCTGCTGGTGCAGATGTTCCTCTGGTACTTCGTGCTGCCCGAGGTGGTGCCCACGCGTTTCGGCGATGCGATCAAGCAACTGCCTGACGCGCCGTTCTACACCGCGGTGGTGTGCCTGGGCTTCTTCACCGCCTCGCGGGTGGCCGAGCAGGTCCGGGCCGGCATCCAGTCGCTGCCGCGCGGCCAGAACATGGCCGGCACCGCGATGGGCTTCACAGTCTACCAGACCTACCGGTACGTGCTGCTGCCGAACGCCTACCGGATCATCCTGCCGCCGATGACCTCGGAATTCCTGAACAACCTCAAGAACACCTCCGTGGCCCTGACGATCGGCCTCCTGGAACTGACCGCCCGCGCCCGCTCGATGCAGGAATTCTCGTTCCAGGTGTTCGAGGCGTTCACGGCGGCGACGCTGCTGTACGTGATCGTCAACCTCGTGGTCGTCACCGCGGCGACCTACCTGGAGCGCGCCGTCGCGATCCCCGGCCAGCGCTGAGGCGCCGGCCCCGCCCCCCGATTTCCCCGATCCGCCGGCGCTCGGCCACCGCGAACAGGTCCCGATGCTCTCGAATTTCGATTTCAACGTCATCCTCTCGTCCCTGCCCTACCTGTTCGGGCAGGGCATGGTCTTCACGGTGACGCTCACCGCCATGGCGGCGGTCGGCGGCGTGATCATCGGCACGCTGCTGGCGATGGCCCGGCTCTCGAGCGTGCCGGGCCTCAGCCACCTCGCGAAGGGCTATGTCGAGCTGTGCCGCTCGCTGCCGCTGGTGCTGGTGATCTTCTGGTTTTACTTCCTGGTGCCGTATATCGGCGCCTACGTGACCGGCGCCTCGACCCCGATCCAGGTCGGCGCCTTCCCGTCGGCGCTCATCACCTTCATGGCCTTCGAGGCGGCCTACTTCTCCGAGATCATGCGTGCCGGCATCCAGTCGATCCCCAAGGGACAGACCGGGGCGGCCCTGGCGCTCGGAATGAACTACTGGCAGACCATGGCCAACGTCGTCCTGCCCCAGGCCTTCCGCAACATGCTGCCGCTTCTGCTGACGCAGACCGTGGTGCTGTTCCAGGATACCTCCCTGGTCTACGTGCTTTCGCTCACCGACTTCATGGGCGCCGCCTCGAAGGTGGCGCAGCGCGACGGCCGCCTCGTCGAGATGTATATCTTCGCCGCCGTCGTCTACTTCTTGATCTGCTTCACGGCCTCGTTCCTGGTGCGTCGCCTGCAGCGCCGCGTCGCCATCATCCGCTGACCGACACTGGAGTCCGCGCCATGACCTCGACCCCGATGCCGGCCCCGTCCGTCAAGGAGCCCGTCGCAGACGCCGCCCACGCCCCCCGGGATTCCGGGCTGCAGCCGGGGCGACTCGTCTCCGGCGAGCCCGCGGCGGCGCCCGGTGAGACGATGATCGCCATCGACAACATCAGCAAATGGTACGGCGACTTCCAGGTGCTGACCAACTGCACCACCAAGGTCGCCAAGGGCGAGGTCGTGGTGGTCTGCGGCCCCTCGGGTTCGGGCAAGTCGACCCTGATCAAGTGCGTCAACGCCCTCGAGCCGTTCCAGAAGGGCCAGATCACCGTCGCCGGCACCAAGGTGATCGACAAGTCGACCAACCTGCCTAAGCTGCGCTCCCGGGTCGGCATGGTGTTCCAGCACTTCGAGCTGTTCCCGCACCTGTCGATCACCGAGAACCTCACCATCGCCCAGCGCAAGGTCCTGGGCCGCGGCGCCGAGGACGCCAAGAAGCGCGGCCTCGACCTGCTGGCCCGGGTGGGCCTGAGCGCCCAGGCGGAAAAATTTCCGGGGCAGCTCTCGGGCGGTCAGCAGCAGCGCGTGGCGATCGCCCGGGCGCTCGCCATGAACCCGGTGGTGATGCTGTTCGACGAACCGACCTCGGCGCTGGACCCCGAGATGGTCGGCGAGGTGCTCGACGTGATGGTCGAGCTCGCCAAGGAGGGCATGACCATGATGGTCGTGACCCACGAGATGGGCTTCGCCCGCAAGGTCGCCGACCGGGTGATCTTCATGGATCGCGGCGAGATCGTCGAGGACGCCAAGAAGGAGGATTTCTTCGGCAGCCCCCGCTCCGAGCGCGCCCAGACCTTCTTGTCGAAGATCCTGCAGCACTGATTTTTTTCGACTTGGCCGAGGGATCTCGGATATCGCCGCGTGACGAAGGGAATGCCTACCCCCGTCACGCCGTCCGCTTGCGACCGTGGGCACCGGTCTTGAGACCGGCCGCGAGAACCTCGCCCATCCGCACCTGCCAGCCCGGGCCGGTGGCCTGGTAGCCTTCGATCACGTCGGGGGGCAGGCGCAGGGTAACGAGCTTCTTGCTGGTCTCCGATCTGGGACGGCCGCGCTGCGTGAGCCTCGCGAAGAGTGCCGGATCCAGAACCTCGGAGGCCGGGCGGCCCTGCGCGGCCTGTTCGTCGGTGACCTCCGGTGCGTCCGGATCGCGCGCGATCGCGGCCTGGATCCGGGCCTCCTCGGCGTCGCTGATCGGGCCTGCCTTACGCTTGGTCATAGAGGCTCCTCTCTTTGCGACTAGCCGGCCGAAGGCTGATGGCCGTCACCGCCTCCGTCCCGAGCGGCGAAAACACCAGCGCCCTCAAATGGCCGTCGAGCCATCCGACGGCGATGAATCGCGGGCGGCCGTCCGGTCCCGGATAAGCCGGGACGACGATGGCGCTGTCCCATTCGAAGCGGTCGCGAGCATCGACTAAATCGAGACCATGCCCCTCCGGCTCGGGGCGCAGGTTGATCGCGCGCTTGCGCTCATCCCAGACCATTTGCACCGAATTAATGTAACTACAGATCAGGCCGTCGGCAAGGCACTTGTGCGGTCGACCCAGAAGCTTGAGCGGCTTTGGTGGACCTAGACGACTGCCGCCTGCGCGGCCCGATACTCCCGCCCGTGCTGGCAATAGCCCTCGACGATGCGGATCATCATCGCGCGCTTCTCGGCGTCCAGGGGTGACAGGATCCGGGCCGGGCGGCCGCCCCAGAGATAGCCGGCCCCCAGGATCTGGCCGGGATCGGTGGTGGCGCCGGCCGCCAGCATGACGTCGTCGGCGATCAGCGTGCCGGGGGCGACCGTGGCGCCGATGCCGATCAGGGCCCGCGCGCCGATCCGGCAATCGGCGATCCGGACGTTGTGGGCGATGGTCGTGTCGCGCCCGATCACGACGCCCTCGGCCCGGCTGCGGATCGTCGTGTTGTCCTGGATGTTGGTGTCGGCCCCGACCACGATCGGCCCGGCCTCGGCGTTGAGATCGCACGAAAACAGCACACTGACGCCGGCCCCCAGGCTCACCCGTCCACGCAGGCGCGCGGTCCGGGCGACGAACACGCTGTCCTCGACCTCCGGGGGGAGCCCAAGTTCGACGGATGCCCCGTCGCCCATCCGCTCGCGCAGGCGCTCGGCGCGCTCGGCGACCTCGTCCGGGCCGACCGGCCGGCTTGGCCGAGCCGGGCTGCCGGCATAAGCGTATCCGCCCGCGAGCCTCATGCGCGGGAACACGGTCGCGCCCGCTTCGATCACCGCGGTGTCGCCGATCTCGGCGCCGTCGAGGATCACGACGTCGTCCTCGATCACGACGTCGGAGCCGATCGTGCAGGCATGAACGACGCTGTTGCGACCGACCGTGACCCGGTCGCCGACCTGCGTCCCGTGGGTGAGCGTGGCGATGTGCACCGTCGAACGGTGGCCGAGCCAGAACCTGTCCCCGAGGGTGATGGCCTGCCCGTCGGCGCGGATCACCGCCTCGTCGCCGATCCAGGCCTGGGCGCCGATCCGGGCGGAGCCGATCACCGTGCTCCCGCGCCCGCACCAGACCGGGCGGCTCGCGAAATCCGGCAGGACGCCCGCGTAGGGCAGGATCAGGTCGGGGGTCACACGTTCATCCTTCTCCGCCGATCACGCCCGCGACCGGGGCGAATGCGACTTCTCGTGCCATATAGAGGCGCGACCGGGTGTGACAGGCGTGGGACCGGCACGCGCCGCTTGAGGATCGTCGGACGAGGATGTTGGACCGGAGCATGAGCGCCCCCGCACCGAGCGTCGCCATCCAGACCGAACCGTTCGACACCGCCGCCGAGATTGCCCGGGTGAGCGTCGAACTAGGCGGCCGGGCCGGCGCGGTCGTCACCTTCACGGGCCTCTGCCGGGACGAGGCCGGGCGGCTGGCGGCGCTCGAACTCGAGCATTATCCCGGCATGGCGGAGGCGGAGATCCTCCGTGTCGCCGTGGACGCCGTCGCCCGCTGGCCGCTTCAGGCCCTGCGGGTGATCCATCGCCACGGCCGCGTGCGTCCGGGCGACGGCATCGTGCTGGTGGTGACAGCCTCCAGCCACCGGGTCGCGGCCTTCGAGGCGGCGAACTTCCTGATGGACTACCTCAAGACCCGCGCGCCGTTCTGGAAGCGCGAGCACTTGGCCGACGGCACCGTCGGCGGCTGGGTCGAGGCCGCCGCCCACGACGACGCGGCCGCGGAGCGCTGGGGGCAGTAGACCCGCGCTCCGGAGGTCTCGCTGCGCCCTTTCCCGGGCGCATGCAGCGTCAGCGGAATGCGACCCGGGACCCAGCGCAACACACCGCGAAGCGTCCGTTATCCCTTGATCGTGCCGCTGCGCAGCGCTTTCCTTGCTGGGTCCCGGATCGCCTTTCACTGCGTTCCAGGCGTCCGGGAAAGGTGGGCGGCTCATCCGAGACGGCCGGGCCCGCCGCCTGTGATCCCAAGCGCCAGAATACGCCCTACAGGATCGCGTTGAGCAGCACCGCGGCCAAGGCGCCCGCGACGGCGAGGCCGAGGATGACCACGCTGCTGAGTTGGTCCCCCGTATCCACGGTCCGGCCCGGGCCGAGGGAATGGATGTGGGGCTCGTTGCTGCTCACGCGGTCTCTCCTGGAGGCGCCCGGCTCCCGGCGGGAGCGCTTGCGTGGGCGGACAACGCGCGAAAGGCCGTCCGGTCTCGCCCGGCCGCACACAAGCTTGGTACGGCGTCGCCCTTGACCGCGGCCAGTCCGGGGCGTTCGTGAGCCTGCGACGCAGGAGCAATGATGACGGACGGTCAATCTCGGGATCTGGACGGCCCGGTCGGGCCCTGGCGCGGAGCCTTGCCGCTGGCGGCTTCGGGGATCGCCGTCGTCTGCTTCGTGGCGTTGCTGGCGCTGGCCTGGATGTCGGTGGGCACGCTCCTGCTGATCTTCGCGGGCGTGCTGCTCGGCGTGTTCCTCGACGGCCTGACCCGGGGGCTCGGCCACGTCCTGCCCCTGCCCCGGGGCCTGCGCCTGACGATCGCCAGCCTCGCGGTCGCCGTCGCGGTGATCGGCTTCGCATCCTACGGCGGGGCCACCATCGTGCAGCAGGGCCGCGATCTCGGAACCACGATCAAGAACCAGGCCGGCACGGTGTCGAGCTGGCTGTCCGAGCGCGGCATCGACGTGCCGAGCCTGGCGCCGAAGGGCGGCTCGGCCGAGCCCGGTCAGAAGGAGGGCGGCCTCGGCGGGCTCGCAAACGGCCTGCTCAAGAGCAGCAGCTCGATCGTCTCCGACGCCGGCAGCGTCCTCGGGCCGGCGGCGGCTGTGATCCTCGGCTTGTTCGATGCGCTGGGCAACCTGCTGGTGATCGCCTTCCTGGGGCTGGCCTTCGCGGCCGACCCAGAGGCCTATCGGGACGGGGTGCTGCGGTTCGTGCCGCCTCAGAAGCGTCGGCGCGCCGCCAAGGTGCTGGACGGCGCCGGCGAGACCTTGCGGCACTGGCTGTTCGGCCAGTTGATCATCATGGCGGCGATCTTCGTTTGCACCTGGGCCGGGCTGGCCTTCCTGGGGATCGGCGGCGCGCTGATCCTCGGCCTACAGGCCGGGCTTTTGGCCTTCGTGCCGACCGTGGGACCGCTGGTGGCGGGCATCGTGATCATCTTGGCGGCCCTGGCCTCGGGCCTCAAGGCGGTGATCGGCGCCGTCGGCGTCTACTTGGCGGTGCAGTGCCTGGAGAGCTACGGCCTGACCCCGTTCATCCAGAAGCGCGCGCTGGACATCCCCCCGGCCACGATTTTTGCCGGCCAGTTGATCCTAGGCGTCATCTTCGGGCTGTGGGGCATCGCCCTGGCGCTGCCCCTGATGGCGGTGATCAAGGTTCTGCTGGAACAGCTCTACGTGGAGGACACGCTGCACGAGCCGGCGAGCAGCTGAGCCGCACGGCCTGATGCGCGGGACCGCGAGCCCGAACCCAATCGGTTTGTCCGTGTCGATGTCTGGGAAGAGTGGATTTGCGAGGGTCCGCTTCTGAGTGAGAGTTGGCAGACACCGCCGTCGCACCCAATCACGACTGAGAGCAGCCGTATGACCGCGCGCACCGTGCTCGATAGCGGGCAAACCGAGCGGCCCCCCATAGGGCCTACCTCGATGAACTTTGGCCGACCTCGATGAGGCAAGCAATTCAGTTTGGCCGGCGTGTATCCAGAGTTTACGACTTGTCCGGCTCGGTTGACGGAGGGGCAGTGCCCCCCACGCCTATGCCTAGATCAACTCCCCTGTGAGGCGGTACTCCGCTCGGCAGCATGGGAGCGGGTGAGGGCTCCTTCTGCGCCTGAACAAGGCCAGCTTCCACCTCTCGGATGAGATCTGCGAAGGCGTACGGCTTGCTGAGCAGGCGTGTACCTGGCGGCAAGTCGTGCTGAAGATCCACCCCGGCTCCCGAGGTGACGATGATGCCAACACCGGGCCAACGGTGGTGAACGAGGTGGGCAAGGGCGACACCATCGCCCACGATGGCCCGCCCTGTGATCAACATGCGCACGGCGACTGACCCTTGGAGGACCGCCACCGCCTCAGCGGCAGTGCACACCTCCATGGTCTGAAAGCCAACATCCGTCAGCATGTCGGCGGTGACCATACGGACGAGCTCGTCAGCCTCCGCGATGAGGATGGCTAGAGGTCTGCTGTCAGACATGATGTGCTCCGCGCGAACAGGGCGGGAGCGCACGCTGCTCTCAGGCACAGGCGGCCGGGACCAAAGCCAGTGATGGTCCGTTATGCGCTAATTATCAGCCGGGCGCGATGGCCCTGAGTTGTGGCCGCTCGCTACCCCAAGCCGAAGTTGCGCCACGGCAGATCGATAGCTGCTCTCGGGAAGCGCCTTTGGCGATCCGGTTGGCCGGGTTGGGTCGAAAACAGCCATTTCGTAGGCGAGACCGGCATTCGGACCCACGGACGATTCTGGCCGCGTTCGCCCGTACGTCCGAACTTCTGGCCCTGCCGTCCGCGCTGCCGACTCGTCACCCGCGCAAGCCCGACTCGATCATCCGCGCCACCGCCAGGGCCCGGGCGTCGTCGCCGAAGCGGCCGATCACCTGGACGCCCACCGGCAGGCGCTCGCCCGGCACCGGTACGTTCACGCAGGGCACGCCCATCAGGGTCCAGAGCTGGTTGAAGCGCGGGTCGCCCGTCGAGGCCAGGGTGGCAGGTGCCGGGCCCGGAGCCGAGAAGGTGAGGATCGCGTCGTATTCGGCGAACAGGCCCTTGAGCACCCGGCGAGCCCGGTGGCCGTGGCGGCGGGCCTCGTCATACTCCGCCGCCTCGATCGCCGCGCCCGCGTCGAGATGCTCCCGGACCCGCGGCGGCAGCGCGTCGCGATGGCCGTCGTACTCCCAAGCCAGCGCCAGCCGGCCCTCGTAGTTCTGGATGATTCGGTGGCGCTCCCAGGCGAGCGCCAGCTCGGGCGGCAGCGTCAGGTCGGCGACCTGCGCACCGGACCGCTCGGCCGCCTGCCGGGCGCGGTTCAGGGCGGCGTCGGCGGCGGGCTCCGGCGCTTCGGCGAAATCCTGCCGCACGAGGCCGATGCGCGGCGCCGAGCCGGTCTCGGCCCGGTCGATCTCCGGTCGCCCGGTCACCAGCGCCAGGGCGTGGGCGACGTCCGCGACCCCGGCGGCGAACAGCCCGACCGTGTCGAGCGCCCAGGAATAGGTCTTGACCCCGACCGTCGGGATCAGCCGGAAGGACGGCTTCACCGCCGCGCAGCCGCAATAGCTCGCCGGCCGGATCACCGAGCCGGCGGTCTGCGTGCCGAGCGCCAAGGGCAGCATCCCGGCACCCACCGCGGCGGCCGAGCCCGCCGAGGATCCGCCCGGGGTATGGCCGGGATCGTGCGGGTTGACGGTCGCGGTCGGGTCGCTGCTGGCGAAGGCCGTGGTCGTGGTCTTGGCGAGTGCCACGGCACCGAGGCGCTTCAGACGCGCCACCACCGAGGCATCGCCCCGAGGCTGCCAGCCGGCGTACAGCGACGAACCCATCTGACTCGGCAGGCCGGCGCTGTCGATAATGTCCTTCACGCCCACCGCGATGCCGGCGAGCGGCCCGGAATCCGGGATGGCCGGGTTGTCGTCCAGGGTGACCAGCGCCCGCAGCTCCGGCTCCCGCGCGGCGATGGCCGCGCGGCATAGATCGATCGCGCCCGAAGGCGTCAGGGTGCCGGCTTCGATGCGGGCGCGGAGGTCGAGGATTGAAAGCATCTTTTATTCAGTCCGCGGTCGACGGTCGCTGTCAACTAGATCCCCTGCCGCCGGTGTAATTGCGGATTCGGTGCATGTGCGCTCGTCCCCCCACGGACTTGCCGCCGCTCCTGATCAGACGCCGACAGCGCGCAATCCGCGAAAACCACAGGGCTCGCCGATCCCGAATCGCCGTTGACGAACGCTTTACGGGACCGTGCGCATCGTCCGGGTCATGTGGCGTGGCGTATCCCTGTTCTCCGCCCTGGCGCTGTTCGGCGCGGGGCTCACCGCTTGCTCGATCAACCGGTTCGAGCGGCGCGACCCGTGGCGCGACCAGGCGGAGCAAGTCTGCCTGGCGAAGAAACTGGTCGAGCCGACCGAGTTCATCACGCCGATCGCGGCGATGGACGGGCCAGGTCCGTGCGGCATGCAGCAGCCCTTCCGGGTGACGCGGCTCGCCGGCGGCACGGTGGTGATGAAGCAGCGGATGACGCTCGGCTGCCCGGCGCTCGCAGAGGCCGAGGCCTGGCTCGCCGACACCATCCAGCCCGCTGCGAACCTGTATTTCGGCGTGCCTGTGGCCGAGATCAACGCTGGCTCCTACTCCTGCCGGGGGCGCAACAATCAGCCCGGCGCCAAGCTCTCCGAGCACGGCTTCGGCAACGCGATCGACGTGATGTCGATCAAGCTCGCGGACGGCCACGTCATCACCGTCAAGGGCGGCTGGCGCGGCACCGAGGCGGAGCAGGGCTTCCTGCGCGAGATCTTCCTGGGTGCCTGCCAGCGGTTCACCACGGTGCTGGCCCCAGGCTCGAACGTGTTCCACTACGACCACATCCACGTCGACCTTGCCCGGCACGACCCGCGCGGCCTGAAGCGGATCTGCCAGCCGTTCATCAAGTTCACGCCCCAGCTCGGGAATGGAGCCGAGCGGCCCCTGTCGCGCCCGCTGCCGCCAACCCGCCAGCCGGCCGCCCCGCAGGCCCCGGTGGATATCGAGGAGGACGATCCCTACGGAGTCTCGCCGATGTCGAAGGCTGCGAGCCCGACCCAGGTCGCCCGAGCCCCGGCACGCCTGCCCGCGGCCTCGGCCTACACCTCGGCGCCGCCGGTCCGGCCCGCACCCCGGGTCGCCGCCGCCCCCGAGGAGCCGGCGCAGGATTACGACGAGCCGCTGCAGCTCGGCGCGCCGCCGCCGAGCACGGGGCCGATCTACTGAGACGCCCGGTTTTCGGCGTACCGCGGTAGGCCCGGACCTGTAGCGGCCGGGCCGCACAGATCGGCTAAAGCGTTCCGGATTGTGCGCAAGAGCTTGACTGGCGGCCCAGCCGAGCCATCGTCTCGCGCATGCAGGACAGCACCCCCGTCGAGGCACGCGCCATGCGCCCGATCCTTCACAGCCTCGCCCTCGGGCTGGCACTCCTCTCCGTCGCGCAGCCGGCGCTGGCCCGCTCGGCCCGGGAGGATATCGAGCCCGCCGAAGAGCGGATCTTTCCGTTCGACGCGCAGATTCCCGGCTGCCAGGACCAGAGCGTGCTGGAGCGGGTCTCGACCAACTTCGCCGAGAAGGAGGCGAAGTACTGGAATTCGTCGATGACGATCCGGTCGTTCGATACGATCGAGCGCACCGCCTGGCGGCCCTGGGGCCTCGACACCTATCCGCGCCGGTTCTGCTCGGCCACCGTCACCACGTCGGACGGGGTGCGCCGCAAGGTCGACTACTCGGTGCGTGAGAGCCTCGGCATCATCGGGGCGACCTGGGGCGTCGAGTTCTGCGTCCACGGCCTCGACCGCGATCTCGCCTACGCCTACGCGACGGCCTGCCGGATGGCGCGGCCCTGAGGATGCGCGCCCGCGCCGCCTGCCTCGCCGGCCTGCTGATCGCGGGGCCGGTTGCCGCCCAGGATGTCGGCGGCTTCAGCCGCCGGGGCGAGCCGGGCGCGTTCGATTTCTACGTGCTGGCCCTGTCGTGGTCGCCGACCTACTGCGCCGGCGTCGGCGAGCGTCGCAACGACGTGCAATGCGCGCCCGGCCGGGGCCTCGGCTTCGTGGTGCACGGGCTCTGGCCGCAATATGACCGCGGCTACCCGCAGAACTGCTCCGCTGTGGAGCGGGCGCCGACCCGGCAGGCGCTGGAGGTGGCCGGCCAGGTCTATCCGAGCGAGGGGCTCGCCCGGCACGAGTGGCGCACCCACGGCACCTGCTCCGGCCTCGATCCGGCCCGTTACTTCCAGGCCGCCCGCGATGCGCGCCTCGCCGTCACGATCCCCGACGGCCTGAAGGGCGGCGGTGCCCCGCAGACCCTGGCGCCGATCGAGATCGCTCGGCAGTTCGTGGCCGCCAACCGCGGCCTTCGCCCCGACATGATGGCGGTGACCTGCACGCGCGGGCAGCTGCAGGAGGTGCGGATCTGCTTCTCCAAGGACCTGCGTGGCTTCACTTCATGCCCCGAGGTGGCCCGGGGCAATTGCCGCGCGCCGGACATCACCCTCGACGCCGCCCGCTGACTTTTTTGACCGTTTTTGCGGTCCGAGGCTGGACCTGGAGCGCGGGATCCGCTTGACGGCGACGCCATGAACTATCGGCACGCCTTCCACGCCGGCAACCATGCCGACGTGCTCAAGCACCTCGTTCTCGCGCGGGTGCTCGCCCACCTGAGCCTCAAGGACAAGCCGTTCCGGGCGCTCGACGCCTTCGCGGGCCTGGGCGTCTACGACCTGACCGCCGACGAGGCCTTCCGCACCGGCGAGTGGCGGGACGGCTGGGGCCGGATGGAGACGCCGTTCGCGCCCGCGGTCGAGGCGCTGCTGGCGCCCTACCGGGAGACCGTGGCGGCGGTGCAGGCTCGCTACGGCGCCACCGCCTATCCCGGTTCCCCCGCGGTGATCCGCGAGGCCCTGCGGCCCGGCGACAGGGGCGTGTTCGTCGAGCTCCACCCGGAGGACGCCGCGACCCTGGGGGAGCGCTACGCGCGCGACCCGCGCACCAGGGTGCTCAGCCTGGACGGCTGGACGGCGGTCAACGCGCAGATCCCGCCGCCCGAGCGCCGCGGCCTGGTGCTGATCGACCCACCCTACGAGGTGCCGGGCGAGATCGAGCGGCTCGGGACACACCTCGCCCGCGCGGTGGCAAAATGGCCGACCGGCGTGTTCCTGGCCTGGTATCCGATCAAGGATGCCGCCGCGATCGACCGCATGGTCCGGGACCTCGATGCCGCCCTGCCTCGCCCGGCCCTGCGCCTCGACCTGCTGATCGACCGGCCGGACGACCCGACGCGGCTGTGCGGCAGTGGGTTGATCGTCGTCAATCCACCCTGGCGCCTGGCCGAGGAGGCGCTCGTATTCTTGCCGGCGCTAGCTGAGCGGCTGGCCCGGAACGCGTTCGGCGGGTTTTGCTGCGATCGGATCGGTGCAGTGGGCTGATTCGTCACTATTGCCGAAGGATCGCGCAATCGGAGCACCGGTCTGGCAAGGTCTCGCATCAGGGCGGCGCCCCGAAATGTGGCTACAAAACCACAGACCTCTGCCGACCCGTCCCAAGGGGCCGAGAATGACTAAAAACTAGGCAAGTGCCATTTGTTTGATTTTGTATCAGCGGCGGGTCGGTGTCAGCTTGGCCGGGAACCAATTCCAACGAGCTGCGAAACCATGCTGAAGCGATCCACCCTGGCCGGCTTGGCCACCGTGCTGCTCTCCTCGACCGGCATCCTCGCGGCCGACCTCTCGGCTCCTGCGCCGGTCCCCGTCGCGCCCCCGGCCGAGCCCTGCAAGGCCACCTTGCTCGGCCCGACGTATAGCGGCACGATCAAGGCCAACCCGAACCCGACCTGCTTCTCCGCCGGTCCGCTGGGCGACCTCTACGTCGGCGGCGCCGTCACCGGCTACGGCTACACGCAAAGCAACCCGTTCGCGTCGTTCTCGACGCCGGCCGCCCCGAACGATCGGGATCGCTCCGCGCGGTTCGACTTCTCGAATATCCAGGGCATCATTCAGAAGCCCGAGGGCGCGTTCCAGTTCTATATCCAGGCTGGCGGCTACTCGATCCCGCAGCTGGGCTTCCCCACCCTTGGGACGTTCACCCAGACCGACCTGCTGTTCGGCCCGGTTCCGGTCGCCTTCGGTAAGATCCAGATCAACGATGAATGGTCGGTCCAGGGCGGGCGGATGTTCACCCTGATCGGCACCGAGCTGCTGTTCACGTATCAAAACCTGAACATCAACCGCGGACTTCTGTTCGTGCAGGAGAACTTCATCAACCAGGGTGTGCAGGTCAATTACAGCAGCGGCCCGCTCTCGGTCTCACTCGCCGGCACCGACGGCTTCTTCTCCAACGAGATCACGTGGTTCACCGGCAACGTCGCCTACAAGCTCGACGACTTCAACACGATCGGCGTCAACGGCGGCTTGAATGTCGGGCGCACCAATGCGCTCGACCGCAGCCCACGCTACCAGTTCGCCACTCCGAACGCGCAGCAGAACAGCGGCATCTTCAACATCAACTACACCTACGCGAACGGTCCGTGGATCATCTCGCCCTACTTCCAGTTCACCAACGTCGAGCGTGATCTGCGGGTCGGGATCAACAACACCGCCTCGACCTATGGCGGTGCCCTGCTGGCGGCCTACTCCTTCACCGACAACTTCTCCCTAGCCGGTCGTGTCGAGTACACCGAGCAGACCGGTGTGCGGGGATCCGGCGGAACGAACCTGCTCGGCTTCGGTGCCGGCAGCAACGCTTTCTCGGTGACCGTCACGCCGACCTTCACGTTCGACCGGTACTTCTTCCGGGTCGAATACGCCCACGTCGAGCTCGGTGGGATCACCCGCGGGAATCTCGCCGAGGGTACGCTGGGCACCGGCTTCGGCCGCACCGGCAACCGTACCTCGCAGGACCGCTACATGGTCGAGACCGGCATCACGTTCTGATCTGATTCTCCAGGCCGGCCTCCGAGCCGGCCCTTTTGAAGACCCCCGGGTACGCGCTCGGGGGTTTTTTCATGCCAGAACAACACTTCGAATGCACTGCGCGGGACTGATCCTGTCTCGATGCGATCATCAAATTAAAATATAGAATCGGTCTAATC